>RFPK01000016.1 GCA_009926195.1 Synechococcaceae bacterium WB4_1_0192
GCAGCTGCTGCTGCAGCTGGCGGGGCGGGCGGGGCGCGGCGACAGACCCGGCGAGGTGTTGGTGCAGACCTACAGCCCGGAGCACCCGGTGATCCGCCATCTGGTGGACGGCCGCTACGGCGCGTTCATGGCCGAGGAACTGGCGGTGCGGCGTGGCGCTGGCCTGGTGCCGTTCAGTCGCGCCTGCCTGCTGCGCCTGGCGGGAGTGTCCGCCGCGCGAACCGCCACGGCGGCAGCCGCTCTGGCGGAACAGATCCGGCCGCTGGCCGAAGCTCAGGGCTGGTTGATCATCGGGCCTGCTCCGGCTCCGGTGGCGCGGGTGGCGGGGCGCAGCCGATGGCAGCTGCTGCTGCATGGACCTGCCGGCACGGATCTGCCCCTCCCCCCGCAAGCCGAACTGCGGCGGGCACTGCCCAGGGATGTGAGCCTGGCGATCGATCCCGACCCGATCGAACTCTGAGGGCAGCGCCGGGACCTGCGCGGATCCAACGACTGCGATCAGGAGGGCAGCTGGGGCGGGCCAAAGCCGGCTGCCAGGCGGAGTCGCTGCAGCCAGGACACCAGAATCAACAGAGCAGCGATCAGCGCTGCACCCAGACCAAGGCGACTCCAGCGCCAGCAGGAGAGCTCAAGAACATTCAGCGCCCCGGGGCGCAGGGGCCAGCGCAGGGCGGGCGCCTGATCGCCGCCGGGAGTCGCCAATGGCAGCGCTTGCTCCGGTTGGGCCAACCGCACGGCCCGTGCGGGCATCGGCTCGACCCGCAGCGCCAGATCCAGGCCAGGAAGGGTCTCCAGCTGGCGCAGATCCAGTTCAACATGCAGGCGCTGGCGAACCCCCAGCAGCCAGTTGCGCTCGCTCAGGTCCAGCTGCGGTTCCGGCAGGCTCAGGCCGGCCAGGTGGGCCCCGCTCGCGACACTGCTGCGCAGGAGGGTCCAGGCCTGGGCAGCCGGCAACACCCGGCTGGTGATGGTCAGGCGGCCGTGGTCGCTGCTCAGACGCAGGGCGCTGCCGCTGAGCGCCTCAGCCCAGCGGTTCTGCCAGGGCAGCGCTTCGCCGGTGGCGGAGCGGCTGGTGTGGCTGAACTGCACCCGTCCGGGCGCGGGTAGGCGAACGGTTGTCTCCAGCTGCATGCAGCCGCCGAGCAGCACGGTGATCGCCAGCAGGGCGATCGCCAGCAGGGCAAAACCGAGGGGGGCCCGGGTGGGCCCCGTGGGTGGCGGTGGTGGGTCCTCCGGCTGGCGGCGCCGGCGCCGCGAGCGGGCCATGGCCTTGAACTCGCCCTCCAGCGGTTGGAGGCTGACAGCGTGCTCGACCGTCATTGGGCGAGGGAACTGGCGGTCACCATCGTGCCGATGCCGGCGTCGGTGAACACCTCAAGCAACAGGGCATGGGCGGTTCGTCCATCAACGATGTGAGCAGCGGCGACCCCCTGGGCCAGGGCACGGATGCAGCACTCCGTCTTGGGGGTCATGCCACCGGCCACCACGCCGGACGCGATCAGGTCACGGGCACCGGACAGGCTGACCGAACGGATCAGCGACTCCGGATCCTCGCGGTCACGCAGGATGCCGGGGGTGTCCGTCAGGAGAATCAGCTTCTCGGCCTGGAGGGCTGCCGCCAGTTCACCGGCGACGGTGTCGGCGTTGATGTTGTGGGCCTGGCCCTCAGCATCGGCCGCCACCGAGGAGATCACCGGGATGTAACCGGCATCGAGCAGGGGGAAGAGCACCGAGGGATCCACAGCAGCCACATCGCCCACCAGGCCGTTGGCGCCATCGCCGTAGGTGCGGGCCCTCACCAGGGAGCCATCGCTGCCGCACAGACCCACGGCGCGGGCGCCGAGGCGATTCAGGCCGTTGACGATCTGCTTGTTCACACGGCCCACCAGCACCATCTCCACCACATCCATGGTCTCGGGGGTGGTGACGCGCAGACCGTCGCGGAACTGGGGCTCGATGTTGAGCCGGCCCAACCAGTCGTTGATCTCAGGGCCGCCGCCATGGACCACCACCGGCTTGACGCCGACGGACGCCAACAACACCAGGTCGCGATAGACGGCATCACGCAAGTCCTCGCGCACCATCGCCGCACCGCCGTACTTGACGACGACGCGCCGACCGGCGAAGCGCTGGATGTAGGGCAGGGCCTCACTCAGCACCGAGACCCGCAGGGCGTCGGTGCGCTCAGAGCTGGCGGGATCGTGGCTCACGGCTGGGCAGGGGTCGGATCGGTGGCTATCTGGGCTGAGGTGGTGGTGACTGGCGTGAGTTCAGCCGTGCCAGCCGGCAGCAACTCGAGCAGCACCTCAGCAGGGCTGGGCTGGGACAGGCGAGCCTGAAGGCCCTTGTCGAAGAAGCGGCCGAGGCGCTCGGTCTTCTCCTGCCAGAGCGAGTAGGGAACGCCCTCGCAGCGGAAGCGCAGGGCCAGGGCGTAGCGATCGCCAACGGCGAGCTCGCCCACGCTCAGCAACTGAGGCGGGGCATCCTCGTCCCAGAGCTTGAGGGCTTCCAGCGACGACTCCAGATGGGCTTTCTGCCCATAGCGCCAGCGGGTGACGTCCTTGACCAGCTTGCGCAGGGTCTGGCTGGCGGGGGCCTGACGCAGGGCAACGGCCTCGGCGGAGGCCGGCAACAGCTCGGCAGGCTCGAGCTCGGACGACTTCAGGGCCAGGCCGCCGAGCAGGATCGGAATGCCGTAGAAGATCGTCGGCAGGCTGAGGTTGGCATTGCCGGTGGCGTAGCCGATCCAGCCGATCACCGACAGGGAGGCCCCGGCGATCGTGACTAGGCTTCCGGGGGATGTGAAGGAACGCATGGCGCCATCTTCGGTCAACGAGGAGCAGTACCGTGATGGGGTCAGTACGGCTGAGCTGCTGGAGCAGCTGCAGGCGGATCGCGCCTGGCTGCTGCAACAGCTCGATGGCGGCCGCTGGCCCGATCTGCGGCTCGACCTGGCGGCCCTGGAGCGGGAGCTCGGCCAGCTGCTGGAGCAGGCCCAGCGGCGCCTGGTGCAGCGCTGAGCCCGGCCGTTCAGAACGGAATTCAGAACGGGATGTCGTCGTCGCCGTCGGGCAGGTCAGGCACCAGGGGCGAGGCATTCCAGGCCGGTGGTTCCGGCGCAGCCGGAGCGGCGGCCGGAGCAGGAGCGGCGGTCCGGCCGACCGGACGCGGAGCAGCACTGCGGGCGGCCGGCGCACGCTCCGGCATGGCGGTGGGCATCGCCGTGCCGATGGCGGCAGACACACCGAGGGGGTGCAGACGCGCCAGGGTCAGTTCAGCCCGCTTCTCCTTGACGCCGTCCTGACGGGTGACGGTGTTCATCCGCAGGCGCCCCTCCACCACCAGGCGCTGGCCGACCTGCACGCGGTTCTGGAGGTCCTGGGCCAGGTTGCCCCATCCCACCACGCGGATCTGGCCCGGCGGATCCTCAGGGCGCAGCCCATCGAGCTGCACCGCCATTTCGGCCACCGGCGTCTGGTTGTCCTGGGTGTAACGCAGCTGGGGAGCTTCCAGCACTTCCACCTCCAGCAGGCAATGGTTCACGGACGCAATCGGGGGCAGGGGGCCACATCCTGATGCACGGGGGGCCATTGCACCAGCAACAGCCGAGCATCTGGTTGGTGGCAGGCACGGGCGAGGGCCCGGCCCTGGCCGGGGCGCTCCTGGAGCGGGGCTGGCGAGTGGTGGTGAGCGTGGTCACGGCCGAGGCGGCCCGGGCCTACGGAGCGCATCCCCTGCTGACCGTGCAGGTGGGAGCCCTGGCGGATCGGGCATCGGCCCGGGAGCGGATCGATCTGTTCAGGCCCCGCTGGGTGGTGGATGCAACCCATCCATTTGCCCTGCGGATCAGCGCCCTGCTGCAGGCGGTCTGCGCCGAACGGCAGCAACCCCTGCTGACCCTGTTCCGGCCGGAGCCGCAGGCGACAGGGCCCGTGACCGTCCTGCCGGCACTGACCAGCCTCGGCCAGCTTGATCTGCGCGGCGAGCGCTTGCTGCTGGCGATCGGATCCCGCCACCTAAGGGCCGCCCTCGCGCTCAGCAACGCTGACGCCCATTTCGCCCGCGTCCTGGATCGGCCAGGGAGTCTGCAGCTGGCCCTGGCGGCAGGGCTCGGCGATGGGCAACTGGCCTGCCTTCGGCCCGATCGCCATGGCGAGGGAGCGATTGAACGGGCGCTCTGCCACCGCTGGCGAATCAGCGCCGTGCTCTGCCGCCAGTCCGGTGGCCCAGCCGAGGCGCTCTGGCGAAGCAGCTGCGCCGCGCTGGGCCTGCGCCTGCTGCTGCTGCAACGGCCGCCGGAGGCAGCCGTCGGTGGCTTGTCGATGCCGCGGCTGCTCGACAGGCTGGGGGAGCCCTGAATCAGCACGACAGCCATGGAGTACGGCACCGTGGAGGCTGATCCGTTGATCCTGGCGCTCACCACCGAGGCTGACGCCGAACAGGCCGAGGCGCTGGCACGGCAGCTGCTGGAGCGAAAGCTTGCGGCCTGCGTGGCCCTGAGGCCACTGACCTCGCTCTACTGGTGGCAGGGACGGCTGGAGCGCAGCCAGGAGGTGCAGCTGCTGATCAAGTCGCGGGCCTCGCTGCTGGCCGATCTGGACGCAGCGGTGCACCGCCTGCACAGCTACAGCACACCGGAGTGGCTGCATTGGCAAGCGGGCAGTTCAGAGGCCTACGGCCTGTGGCTGCGTGAAAGCTGTCTCAAACCGCTGAACCCAGATGGGTCTGGGCCAGCTGGCGGAGATCAGCCTGGGGGCGCGGGCCCAGCTGGGTGACCACCTGACCGGCGCAGAGTGAACCGAGCCGGCCACACTCCTCAACGGCCAGACCCTGGGTGTGGCCATGCAGGAAACCTGCGGCATAGAGGTCGCCGGCGCCCGTGGTGTCCACCAGGGGCCCGAGCCTGAACGGCTCCACCAGGTGGGTGCCGGCACCATTCAGGATCACCGAGCCGAGCTCGCTGCGAGTGAGGGCCGCGATGCGGCAGCGGCCACGCACCTGCTCAGCGGCCTCCTCGAAGCTGTTGGCCTTGTAGAGGGCGGTGATCTCCATCTCATTGGCGAACAGGATGTCGACGTGGCCATCGACGAGCTCCTGAAAGCTGTCGCGGTGGCGCTCGACGCAGAAGGCATCGGAGAGGCTCAGGGCCACTTCTCCACCATGGGCCCGCGCCACTTCCGCGGCGGCGATGAAGGCGCGTTTGGCCTCATCGCTGTCCCAGAGGTACCCCTCCAGGTAGAGCACCCTGGCCCGGGCCACCATGTCGAGGTCGAGATCGGCTGGATCGAGGCCCACCGACGCACCGAGGTAGGTGCACATCGTGCGCTGGGCGTCCGGCGTCACCAGGATCAGGCAGCGCGCGGTGGAGGGTCCGGAACAGGCGGCCGGGGTCTCGAAGCTGGCCCCGACACTGCGGATGTCGTGGGCAAAGATGGCGCCGAGCTGGTCATCGCGGACGCGACCGATGAAGCCGGCCCGGCCACCGAGCTGGGCGATGCCCGCCAGCGTGTTGGCGGCGGAGCCACCGGAGGTTTCGAGGCCCGGACCGACGTTGGCGTAGAGCCGCTCGGCCTGGTGCTCATCCACCAGCGCCATCGTGCCCTTGGTCAGTCCGAAGGCGTCGAGCTGATCATCATCGGCCTGAACCAACACATCGACGATGGCGTTGCCGATGCCGACAACGTCGTAGCTCTTGGCGCTCATGGCGGGCAGATCAGGGGAAGCGACCCACCGCGAAGGCGGTGGGCAGGGCAGGGGGCGTGGCGAACGCAGCGGCGCTACAGCCAGGGCAATCAGACGCTGAGCAGAGCTCGCTTCGGACCGTGAATCGGGTCTTCGACAACGATCGTCTGATCACGGTCGGCCCCGAGGGAGACGATCGCGATCGGCACCTCCATCAGATCGGCCAGGAAGCGCAGATAGCTCATCGCCGTCGGTGGCAGATCGTCCAGGCTGCGGCAGTGGTGGTGTAGGCCTTGGCAACACCGATCACCCGGTCGATCAGTGTCGGTCCGACGCCGGCACCGATGCAGGCACCGCCGCTGACGGGGTTGGACGAGGTCACGTAGGGATACGTGCCGTGGTCGAGGTCGAGCAGAGTGCCCTGCGCACCCTCGAACAGAATGTTCTTGCGGGCCCGTGCGGCCTGGTGAATCGCCCGGGTGCAGTCCACCACGTGGGGAGCAAGCCGCTTGCCATAGGCGACGTACTCAGCCACGACGGCGTCGAAGTCGAGCGGCTCGATGCCGTAGAGCTTCTGCAGAATCTCGTTCTTCTCGGCAAGGGGGCCAGCGAGACGATCGCGCAGGCGGGCCTCATCAAGAATGTCGATGATGCGGATGCCGTTCCGTTCGGACTTGTCCGCATAGGTGGGCCCGATACCGCGACCCGTGGTGCCGATGCGACGGTCACCGCGGCGCTGTTCCATCGCCTGGTCCAGCAGGCGGTGGTAGGGCATGGTGACGTGGGCGGTGGAGGCCAGCTGGAGCCCCTGAACGCCGATACCGTTTTCCGCGAGCATGTCGAGCTCGCCGAGCATCACCTTGGGATCCACCACGGTGCCGGAACCGATCAGGCAGACCGTGTCGGGATAGAGGATGCCCGAGGGGATGAGGTGCAGTTTCAGCACCTTCTCGTCCACCACGATGGTGTGACCGGCGTTCACACCACCCTGATAGCGCACCACCACATCGGCGGAGCGGCTTAGCAGATCGGTGATCTTGCCCTTCCCCTCGTCACCCCACTGCGCACCGATGACGACGACGTTGGCCAAGGACACAGCGGCCCGTAGCCGCTTCTGAGCACAAACATGAAGGATCTCAGATCGGGTGTCCTCCCGTCAAAGATTTCGGCCCTTCAGCAAAAAAGCGGCCCCCTCTGGGGCCGCTCGCCGGCAGACGCAGGGAGCCAGCCGGTTGGTGTGCGGGGTCAGGCGCCGCGGGTGGCTCCGGTCTCGGCCTTCTTCAGCTCCTTGGTGAGGCGGTCACGCAGGGCATCCGGCACCGGACGGTTCGGGTAGTTGGCGTAGTGGCCCGCCAGGGAATTCACCGCGGTCTGCATCGTGGTGAAGGAGGCCAGGCCGTTCACCTGCCGCTGGGGCCGGTAGCGGGACATGTAGTCGTTGATCAGGGCGCGGGCCTGGGTCTCGGCCTCGGAGCGGCCAGGATCGTCGGCAGCCAGACCGATGGTGGCGAGCAGGCTGTCCGCCGTGGTCACGGTGTCCTCCACGTAATTGCCGGTGAGGGGGCCACCACTGCCGGAGCAGGCGGTGAGCAGCAACGAGAGGCAGAGACAGACCGCCACCACGGCTGCCTGCAGACGACGCCATCCAGCAGCCATCGGGGATCGTGCAAGGGTGAGCGCGGATCCTAGGGGCAGGCTCCGGCCAGGCCGGCGCGCTCCCGCTCGATCGTCGGCACCAGCGTGCTCAGCAGGGCGCTGGCTTCCAGCTCCTGTTTGGCGCCACCGGCGCGCTGCACCAGCTCGACGAGACCGGTGGCGGCACCTCGACCCACCACCACGCGCCAGGGGATGCCGAGCAGGTCCGCATCCTTGAACTTGACCCCGGCCCGCTCGCTGCGGTCGTCGAGCAGGGCATCAATGCCGGCGGCCTGCAGATCGGTGTAGAGCTGCTCGGCCAGGGTGCGCTGGGCCTCATCGGCCGCATTGGCGATCACGACGATCGCTTCAAACGGCGCGATGGCCGTTGGCCAGCAGATGCCGTCGCGGTCGTGGTGCTGCTCCACCGCGGCCTGGGCCAGGCGGGACACGCCGATGCCGTAGCAGCCCATCCAGAGGGGCTCGTCGACGCCGGCCTCGGTGGTGAAGGTGGCCTCCAGGGCAGCGGAATACTTGCGACCCAGCTGGAAGATGTGGCCCACCTCGATGCCGCGGCTGGCCTCCAGCACCTGCGTGGGATCGTGCAGGCAGCGGTCGCCGGGCTGGGCAGCCCGCAGATCAACCACCTGATCGGCTGCTGGCACGACGTTGAGGCCACTCCAGCTCACACCGACCCGGTGCTGATCGACGTCAGATCCAGGCTCAGCCCCTCGCTGCGCAGCAGCTCGGCGGTGAGCGGGTCGATGCCGAGCAGGGCGCCGTGCGCAGCGCTGAGGCGGGCGCTGACGGCATTGGCCAGCTTGACCTCGTTGAGCTCCTGATCGCCGCGCAGGCTCACCAGCAACGGCTGGCGCAGACCGTCCTCGAAGCGGGCGAGCAGCAGCAACACCTTGACCAGCTGGCTGGCGTCAAAGCCGTGGGCGGCGCAGAGCTCCTCGATCGAGCGCTGACCCGGGGTCGAGAGCTCCTCGCCGCTGCCGCCCGCCCGGATGCCGCCGGGCAGGGGGAGGCCCTCAGCCGGCAGGGACACCGCACGCTCCTGATTGGCTGCGTAGCGCCCATCGCCGCTGGCCAGGATCAGATCCTCACCGGCCTCGGCGGTGACCATGAACTCCTGGCTGGCCGAACCACCGATGGCGCCGCTGTCGGCCTCGACGGCCACGGCCCGCAGACCGCAGCGGCTGAAGATGCGCCGATAGGCCCCGTCCATGGCGGCATAGGTCTGCCTGAGACAGGCCTCATCGGCGTGGAAGGAGTAGGCATCCTTCATGATGAATTCACGCCCGCGCATCAGGCCGAAGCGGGGACGGATCTCATCGCGGAATTTGGTCTGGATCTGGTAGAGGTTCACCGGCAACTGCCGGTAGGACCTCAGCAGATCAGCGGCCAGGGCCGTGATCACTTCCTCGTGGGTGGGTCCCAGTCCGAGCTCGCGACCCTGCCGATCCTCCAGGTGGAACATGATCCCCTCACCGGCCGTGTAGCCGGCCCAGCGGCCGCTGCGCTGCCACAGCTCAGCCGGTTGGAGCTGGGGCAGCAGGGTCTCGAGCGCGCCGGTGGCGTTGAGTTCCTCCCGCACGATCGCCGACACCTTCCGCAGCACCCGCCAGAGCAGGGGCAGGTAGGCGTAGATGCCGCTGCCGACCCGGCGGATGTAGCCGGCGCGCAGCAACAGCTTGTGGGAGGGGATCTCGGCCTCGGCGGGGTCATCCCGCAACGTCACCAGCATCAGGCGGGAGACGCGCATGGGATCCGTGGGGCAGGGTGAAGCCGGAAGCTACCACCAGGCTTTCAGCCAAGCCTCGATCCAACCACCAGCAGCGCAGGGGGCAACCGCTTAGCGAACCGCCACAACTGCAGCCAAAAGATCGAATGTTTTCCAGCTCAGCAGAGCAAACTCTGCTAGGTTCGTCGGCATATCCCAGCTGTCGCACACCCGTCTCACATGGCCACCCCTCCGTTTGCCGCTGGGATGGGCCTTGCCGGTGTCAGCTCCTACCCCCCCGCTTCCGTGAGCCAAGGCGCCAGTGGTCTTGCCGGTCAGTCCGGTTCTGCTGCCGAGGCCGCTGCCAACTCGTCAGAGAATGCAGAACATCTGATCGGCATTGATGAAGTGCAGCGGTCCTTGAACCGCTCGAGGGCTTCGGTGTATCGCTACACCAATACCGACCCTCGCAATCTCAATCCCCCGTTCAACCCGCGCAAGCTCAATCCCGAATATCGGACCGACCAGAAAGAGGCCCTGATGTTCCATCCGAACGAAGTGGCCCGCTTCGCTCGCGATGTGCTGCGCATCAAGGAAGTCACGGTTGAGGTGCTCAACTCGCCCTCCACCGCGACCCAGCAACTGCTGAGCTCCATTCTCGAGGAGCTGCGCAGCATCCGCGAACTGCTGAGTGGTGACAGCCGAACCACCAGCCTTGATGTGCGGCGCGAGCAGAATGACCAGGCGCGCCCGGCCGCCTGAATCCGCCGCCGCCGGACCATCGATCAAAGCCGATCGACCGCCCAACTTCTCCCTTGGACGACGAACCCCCTCCCCGAGCCAGTGGATCTGGCCGGAGCGCAACCGACCGATCCCAAGGCCGGGAGCGGCCGGTCGTTGCACTCGCCTCCGAATCGCCTTACGGCGCCAGCAGCCTGTTTCACGGCACGGCTCCGCTGCTCGGTGCCCTGATCGGACTGCTGACCCTGGCGCTGCCGCTGACCAGCGTGCTCACCAGCAGACCTGGGGTGGCTCCGGGCGGGGCCACCCACAGGATCAATCCAGGCGCTGCACCAGGAAACCCTCAAAGCCGAGGGCCTGGAAGACACGGGCCGGATCGCCGAAGCCTGCTGCATTGACCAGGCTGGTCAGGCGCGACAGACCGATCGGGTGCAGGCCCTCGCTGATCTGGGCGAGATCAGCACGATGGTCTTCAGGACCGCTGCCATCAAGACCGCTGGCCCGCTGAAAGCCCCGCCAGGCGGCGCCGATCTGGTCTTCCAGCGAGGGCAGGGACGTCTGCATCAGATCCACCAGCAGCAGCTGGGCGCCTGGCCTGAGACAGCGGGCCATGGCGCCGAGGAAGGCCAGCTTGCTGCCGTCATCGGGGAGCGATTGGAGCACCAGCACCGCCAGGGCGCCGGCGTAACGCGCCTGATGACCAGGCTGATCGAGCAGATCCTCCACCGTGCTCTGGTGCCAGGCGATGCGCGGATCCTCCGCCAGCTTGCGGCGAGCCTCGTCGAGCATCACCGCGCTGGGGTCCAGGGCTGCCAGGCGCCAGTCCGGTCGCTGGGCCACCGCCTCCAGCAGTTCAGAGCCAGTGCCGCAGCCTGCAACCAGCACCTCGCTGCCTGAGGCACTGGCCAGAGGCGAAGCGGCCAGCAACGCCACACCAAGGCGGGCGAGGCTGCCGTAGCCAGGGATGACCTGGCTCTGGATTCGGTCGTAACCCGATGGATTCACGGGAGCTGCGCTTGTTGGCCCATGCTAGGGAGCCCGGCAGGACTGCATTCCGTGTCAGCCCTCAGCGGAATCGTCCGAAATCGCCGCCGGGCAGGTAAGTTTGTCGGCGCCGAAGATCCCCGTCCGACCGTGCCCACCATCCGTTTTGAACAGGAAGGCCAGCAGGTCGGTTGCATCGAGGGGGCCAACCTCCGCAAGGCCGCCCTGGATGCCGGCGTCAACCCCTACAAGGGCCTGAACAACCTCAACAACTGCGGTGGTGTCGGCCAGTGCGGCACCTGCGTCGTCGAGGTGGTGGAAGGCATGCAGAACCTGTCCCCCCGCAGCGATGTGGAGCAGGTCTACCTGGCTGATCGTCCCGCCAACTACCGCCTGAGCTGCCGCACCAGCGTCAACGGTGACGTGACGATCCGCACCCGTCCCCAGGACGGCGTTGGCAAGGGTTCCAACAGCCTGATCGGCGCTGTGAAGTCCCTGCTCGGCAAGTGAGCGCCGCGCCCCTGCGCCTCTACAGCTACCCCGCCTGCGGCACCTGCCGCAAAGCCCTGCAATGGCTCGCCCAGCAGGGCCTTTCCATGCAGAGCGGCAACCTGGAGCTGGTGGACATCACCGTCACGCCCCCCAGCCCGGCGGAACTGCGCACGGCCTTCGACGCGCTCGGTCGCAAACGCCTCTTCAACACGAGCGGCCAGAGCTACCGGGCCCTGGGTGCCGCCACGGTTGCAGCCATGAGCGACGAGGAGGCCCTGGCGGCCCTGGCCGCAGACGGCAAGCTGATTCGCCGCCCCTTTGCAATCAGCGCTGGCGGTGCTGTGCTGGTGGGCTTCAAATCTGAGGAGTGGGCCGCAGCCCTTGCCCCTTAGCTGCGCGGCGGGGCAAGGTCGTCGAGTTCGTCCATCAAGGCATCGATCCCGGCTCGGTTCATCTGAGCCAGATAGGTGCACTTGAGCTGCTGCAACAGCGTGCAGAGCAGCAACTGGCTGGTCTCCAGGGTGGTGCCACGCTCCAGACGGCCAGCTGACGCGTAAGGATCGGCGGAACCGCCAGGCCACCGGGAACCTCGCGCAGGCTCTGCTGCAGGGCGTGGCCGAGCAGGGCCTGCAGCTGGGGAGACAGCCGCGGCGCCACCTGCCCCAGCAGCAGCGGCCCCCAGAGCCGGATCAATTCCAGCAGCTCCTGCTGCTCGCCGAGCCCCACACTCTGGTGGCTGCGAAGCTCGCGGATCCAACGGGGCCACTGCGGCGAGCGGATCAACGACTGAGCGCCATCAACGAGCTGCAGGGCGAGAACCTCAAACAATTCCAGCGCCAACAGAGCGACAACGGCCCGACTGACGGCCGCCCGCAGCGGTTCCATATCAACCAGACCGGCGGCGCTGAGGCGCTCCACCACCGGCGCCAGCCGCAACCAACGCCAGAACGGCAGCAACAGCGGTAGATCAATCCAGCGCCGCAGCAGGGCATCGCGCCACCCCAGGGCGGGGAACCGCCGCCGCAGACGGAGCACCCGCAGCGCGATGTCCAGGGCAAACACGCTCTGGAACAGCAGGAGATCCACGCGCCAGAAATGATCCGTCGGACGGCCGTTCTCATCGATCGAGCGCCAGTAGCTGGTCGCCACCAGCGGCAGGACCTGCTGCTGCCAGAAGCGACGTTCACGGCTCCAATCCCTCCGCTGCAGCCAGCGATCGGACAGCAACCGCTCTGCCGCCTGCCGCGCCGAATCGAGACCGGCTCGCTGGCGCAGGCGGTTCTTCAGCTTCTCGAGGGTGCCGCTGTTGCCGGAAGCGGCAAAGGGATTTTCATGGAGCATCTCCACGGTCATCTGCAGCTGGCGCTGGCGCAGGGGTGCCAGCTGAGCGGCGGAGGCACCGCGCTGGAGAGCCTGATCCAGCTGCGCAAAGCCAGCAAGCCAGGCCTGGGTCTCACGGTGGGGCTCGATGCCCTTCACGGGGTCGTAGAGGGGGGTGATGTCGGGCAGTGCAGAGAGCGGCACCACCAGCGGCACCTGGGGCAACGGCGTGAGGTTGCGCTGCAGCCAGAAGGTGCGCAGGGGGAGATAGCTGATGTCGAACAGCACCCACACGAGATTGACCCCGGCCCAGAGGGCCACCGCCCGATCCCAGTGCCGCCAGAAGCTCGGCGAGGCGGCCCTCTGGGTGCTGAACCAGCGGGGACGAACCATCGGGTCGAGGCTACGAGGAGGGCCTAATCTTCCGGTCTTCCACGCGCCGCGCCCAGCGTCAGCCCTTGCCGCAGAACGATCCGTCATCCGAATCGGCCACTGGCGCCCCAACGAGCGACCGACCGACCACAACCACTGAGCACGGGCAGGAGAGCCCCTGGGTGTTCTGGCGTGGCGTGCTGATCACCCTGGGCCTGGCCCTGGGGATCCGGGAATACCTGCTGGAGGCGCGCTACATCCCCTCCGGCTCGATGCTGCCCGGCCTGCAGCTGCAGGACCGTCTGCTGGTGGAGAAGCTCACCTACCGGCAGCGGTCGCCACGCCGCGGCGAGGTGGTGGTGTTCCACGCCCCTCAGCATTTCGATCCCGTTCTGCGGGGCGAGCACCAGGTCAGCCCGCTGCGCTGCCTGCTGGTCAATCTGCCGCTGGTCAACGCTCTGCCCGGCCTGCAGACCCCCGCCTGCGATGCCTACATCAAACGGGTTGTGGCCGTGGCGGGCGATCGGGTCGTGGTCAATCCCCGCGGTGAGGTCAGCGTCAACGGGCGCCGGTTGAACGAGCCCTATGTGCGCGACTACTGCCCCGTCGATGCCTATGGGATGGGTCCCTGCCGCACCCTCAATGCCGTGGTACCGCCCAGGCACGTGCTGACCCTGGGCGACAACCGGGCCGACAGCTGGGATGGTCGCTTCTGGCCCGGTGGCCCATTCCTGCCGGAGAGCGAGATCATCGGGCGGGCCTTCTGGCGGTTCTGGCCCCTCGGCACGGCCGGGGAGCTGAGCAGTCCCGATCCGCTCAGGCCTGCACCAGCGCAGGGCCGCGCCAGAGCCGGGGGTTGAGCCCCACCGCCACCACCTGACCCCGCAGGTCGGCCTGAGCCAGGGGCTGGTTGGCCGCCAGGGGTGCAAACGCATCCTCCCGGGCTGCCCAGGGTTGTTCCGGGTCGAACAGCAGCCAGCGGCGGCTGCCCACCGCCAGGCGGGGGGCCTCCAGACCCAACAGGGATGCCGGGCCGAAGCAGAGCACCTGCCAGAGCTGAGCCGCACTCCAACCGGCGCCCACCACCAGCTCCTGCCAGAGGCAAGGCAACACGAAGCGATGGCCGGCAACGCCGGGTTTGCGCTGATCGACGGGCAACAGCTGTTCCTCTGGATCCAGGGGCAGATGGTGCACGGCCACGGCCGTGAGCAGGCCATCGGCGAGGCCCTGCTGCAGGGCGCGACGATCAACGGGGGAACCCAGGGGAGGTTCAACCCGCCAGCCTTCAGCCGTTGGATCGAGGCTGCCGCAATCAGCCACCAGGTGCCACCAGCTGACGCTGGCCGCGGGACGCTGCTCGGGCGACAGCGCGCTGAGCAGAGCGACGCCCTCGGCCGTTGAGAGGTTCATCAGCTGCAGGCGCCGCTGCGGATACAGGCGGGACAGGGTCAGCAGGGCCTGCAGGGGCAGGGTCTCGCTGAGGACTGGATCGGCGGGCCAGCCGGCCCGGAGCGCTTCAACGCACTCGCGCACGAAACCCTGCTGGCTGAGGGAGGGGTCACGCGGGGCCAGCAGGATCGGCGCGTCACCCATCTCGGCGAGGGCCAGAGCGCGCTCCAGCAGCGGCAACGGCGGTGTGACGGCGGCTTCAGCAAGGCCGAGGGCGCCTGCCGCGAGCTGATCGGCGTGGGGGGCCAGGTCCAGGCCGGCGCCAGCGCTGCTCAGGCTGCCCCACAGGAGCAGCTGGAGTGCGGAAGTCAGCGGTGGCAAGGTCAGCGCCTCCGGGCAATCGCGCCAGCGGCCGGCCTGGGGCAGGAGCGCGACCGTGCCGTAGCCGGCGGCAACGGCAGAACGCTCCAGGGAGTGCAGCGTCTCGGCCGATCCGCTGTTGGGGTGCTCGAGCAGCGAGTGGGGATCCACCAACGCCGGTGCCAGCAGCAGCCCGGCGGCCTCGAACGGTTCAAGGCTGAGCGCGGTGGCGCGGTCGACAACCTCAGCACCGATGGCGTCGATGGCACCATCGGCCCCCAGCAGTACATCGGCACTGATGGGCTCCTCGCCGGGGCCCATGAGCAACGAGACCTGATGGAGCCACCTCGGGGTCATGGACCGGTCCTCAGAGGGCACCTGCGGCGGTGCGATCCAGCACCCCGCCGAGGTGGGCCGTCTGGTTGAGGCAGACGACCACCGGCGGCTGATCGGCGCCATGGGGGTAATCGATCACGGTGACGCCGCCATTGCCCTGCTTGACCGCCCAGATGTCGGCAGGGCTCAGGCCCAGCAGGGCGCAGAGAATGGTCTTGTTGACGGCATCGTGGGCCACCACCAGGGCTGTTTCCTGAGCATCGAGGCTGGCGGCGATCCGATTCCAGCCCTGCAGCGAGCGCTCCCAGACGTCGTGGATGGTTTCGCCGCCGGGCATCTGCACGGTTTCCGGAGCCCGCTTCCAGTCGGCCAGCAGCTCACCCCACTGACCGGCGATCTCCTCCTCCAGGCAACCCTCCCAATCGCCATGGCCGATCTCGACCAGGTCTGACACGCTGGTCAGGGGGACACCGCCGTGGTGGCGCAGGATGCCTTCGGCCGTCTGGCGGGGCCTGGACATGGAGCTGGTGTAGGCCCGATCAAACGCCACACGACGCAGGAAATCACCGGCAGCGCCGTGGCGGACCAGCAACAGCCGGGGCCCGGGCCCCTTGGCGGGCAGGGTGCTGGCGCACACCTCGGGGTGCAGGTGCGCGGTGCCATTGAGCGATTCGATCTGAACGGCCACGCCTCCGCGCTCAGTGGGGCTGACGTTCAGCACCGAGAGGGAGGCGTTATCGAGGCGCAGCCGCCGGAAACCCGAGGCCGGCAGACCGAGCAGGCTGAGCAGCAGACAGCGCAGAATGGCGTTGTGACCCACCACCAGCACGGTTCGCTGGCCGGGGGCGCTGGGGTCGTGGGCGGCCAGCAGGCGCTCGGCGAAGCGGGCGGCCTGCTCCATCAGCTCGGGGATCGGCGCATAGCGACGGCCATCGGCCCGCTGCAGTTCCAGCTGCTCGGGATGGTGATACCAGAGGCGATGCTCGTGGGGAAAACGTTCGCGCAGCTCGCTGCTGGTCAGACCGGTCCAGGGGCTGAGGTCAACCTCGAGCAGGTCGTCGTCCAGTTGCGGGGCAAGGCCGGAACCCTGGGCCGCCAGCAGGGCCTTGGCGGTGTCATGGGCGCGGCGCAGGGGGGAGCTGTAGGCCGCATCAATGCTGAGCCCGCGCAGGGCCTCACCGGTGGCGAGGGCCTGCTGGACGCCGGTGTCGGTCAGGCTTGAGAGGTCGTCGCGGCCCTGGATGCGGTGCTCCAGGTTGAAGCTGCTCAGGCCATGGCGAACGAGCAGGATCCGCAAAGACACGGGCACACCTCACACGAAACTTCATCGTATGAGAGGGCCGCGACTGGGAGTTCAGCCCCGGCGTGGTCCACGGCCTGGGAACCCCTGGCAAACACGGCTGGTCAGAATGCCCGGACCAAGCCGATCCAGGGGCTGAGCAGACGGTGAACGCAGGCAACGGCCAGGCCACCCCACCCGCCGCCGCCCCAGCGGCACGACAACATCCCGCCTGGAAGCGTGGTCTGGCCCTGGTGAGCCTGGCCCTGAGCCTGCTGCT
>RFPK01000151.1 GCA_009926195.1 Synechococcaceae bacterium WB4_1_0192
GGGCTCAGGAACATGATCATGTTGCGGCCTTCGCGCTTGGGCTCCTGCTGGATCTCGGCGCTCTCCTCGAGGTCCTTGGCCATGCGCATCAACAGCTGCTCCGCCAGGGCGGTGTGCTGGATCTCGCGACCCCGGAAGATCACGGTGCACTTCACCTTGTCACCGGCCTTGAGGAAGCGCACGGCCTGGCCAATGCGCACGTCGTAGTCGTGCTGGTCGATCTTGTAGCGCATCTTGACCTCCTTGACTTCGGTCTGATGCGACTTTTTCTTGGCCTCCTTGGCCTTCTTTTCCTGCTCGAACTTGTATTTGCCGTAATCCATGATCCGGCAGACCGGCGGGTCGGCCTTCTCGCTGACCAGCACCAGGTCGAGTTCGCGATCCTGGGCCACCTCGAGGGCCTGTTCCCTTGAAATCACCCCCAGCTGACTGCCGTCGGCATCGACCACCCGCAACTGGGGGTAGCTGATGCGTTCGTTGATGTTGGGGAGCTCCCGGACGGGAGCGCGGCGGTCAAAACGGGGACGGGGTGGCATTCAGGCGGGCGAGAGGACGCAGGGCGCAGGAACGGGTCTGCAGGCAGTGCTGTGCACTCTTCACCCTAGGACGTGCCCGATCGCCGACAAGGCCTGTTGCAGCGGATCCGTGCATTCGCTTGCCCATGGGCCCTCGTTGCCGGCTCCCAGCCACAGGGGCGTGTGCTGCCGCCGGAACCAGGTGCGCTGTCGTTTGGCGAACTGCTGGGTGCGCCGTGTGGTGAGGGCGATCGCTTCCGCTTCGTTCAGTTCGCCCGCCAGCACGGCCCTGGCTTCGCCGTAGCCGATCGTCTCCAGCAGCGGGCAGTCGGCCCCGTAGCGCTCGATCAGCGCACGGGTCTCCGCCACCAGGCCCGCGGCGAACAGGGCGGCGCTGCGCCGGGCGATGCGCTGGCGCAGGTCGGCTGGATTCAGGCCCAGCTCCAGCACCCGCCAGGGGGGCGGCGTGGCGCCCTGCTGGCCGCTGAGGGGTTCGCCGGTGGCGTAGAGCACCTCCAGGGCCCGCTGGGTGCGGACGGCGTCCCGCGGCATGATCCGCGCCGCCGCCTCCGGATCGGCCGCCTGCAACAGGGCATGGCAGAGCGGCTGGCCGAGCCCATCCAGCTGGGCGCGCAGCTGCGGCTGGGGTGGGACCGCCGGCGGCGTCATGCCCTGGGTGATCGCCTTGAGGTAGAGGCCACTGCCACCCACCAGCAGGGCGATGCCGCGGCGCCGGTGTTCGGCGGCGATTGCCTGTTCGGCCTCGGCGCGGAATTCCTGCAGGTTGATCGGCTGATCCGGTCGGCGCAGGTCCAGCAGCTCATGGCGCACGGTGGCTCGCTGCAGCGCCGTCGGTTTGGCGGTGCCGATCTCCATCTCGCGGTACAGCTGGCGTGAATCCACCGACAGCACCGCCAGGTCCAGGGCCTGGGCCATGGTGATGCCGAGGTCCGTCTTGCCGCTGGCGGTGGGCCCCAGCAGCACGATCACCAGGGGTTGTTCGGATGGGTTGGCGCTGCTCTGCATTGCCGCACTCTGCACCGCCTCCCCACCGCGCCTGCGGCGCCTGTTCTGCACCGGTTGTTTCCCCGAGTCGCTGGCGACCGGGTGCACCCCCGTGTCAAACAGCGCCGTAGAGGCCCCCAGGAGCCTCTCTATTGCATCAGTGGTAGATTGGGCCTCCAGGCACGGCCTTTGCGCGCCTCCCCAGCCTTTGCCGTCGGTCCCAACGGGTCTTCGTCGGCAGGACCGTGCCCCGCTGGATCCCATGAGCGAAGCCACCAAAGTTCAGGCCGCCTACGGCGCCGAGCAGATCCAGGTGCTGGAAGGCCTGGAGCCGGTGCGCAAGCGCCCGGGCATGTACATCGGCTCCACCGGGCCGCGCGGTCTGCACCACCTGGTTTACGAGGTGGTCGACAACTCGGTGGACGAGGCGCTCGCCGGCCACTGCAACGAGATTCTGGTCGTCCTCAATGAGGACGGCAGCTGCGCCGTCACCGACAACGGCCGTGGCATCCCCACGGATATCCACCCGCGCACGGGCAAGAGCGCCCTGGAAACGGTGCTCACCGTGCTGCACGCCGGTGGCAAGTTCGGAGCTGGTGGCTACAAGGTGTCCGGCGGTCTGCACGGCGTCGGCGTGTCCGTGGTCAACGCCCTGTCGGAGTGGGTCGAGGTCACGGTCCACCGTCAGGGGCAGGAGCACCGCCAGCGCTTTGAGCGCGGCGCCCCGATCGGTTCCCTTGCCTCCACGCCGGCCGCTGATGCCTCGCACACCGGCACCTCCGTGCGCTTTCTGCCGGACATCGAGATCTTCACCGGTGGGATCGAGTTCGACTACCACACGCTGTCGGCCCGTCTGCGTGAGCTTGCCTATCTGAACGGCGGTGTACGCATCGTCTTCCGCGATGAGCGGCCGGCGGCCCGCAATGCCGAAGGGCAACCTCACGAGGAGATCTACCACTACGAAGGCGGCATCAAGGAATATGTCGCCTACATGAATGCTGAGAAGGATGCCCTGCATCCTGAGATCATCAACCTCGCCGGTGAGAACATCCGTGAGGGCCTCACCGCCGTTCTCTCGGTGAAGGTGCCGGAGCCGGAGTTCGAGGGCCAGACCAAGACCAAGCTCGGCAACACCGAGGTGCGCGGCATCGTCGATTCGCTGGTGGGTGAATCCCTGAGCGAATACCTGGAGTTCAATCCCTCGGTGATCGACCTGATCCTCGAGAAGGCGATCCAGGCCTTCAATGCCGCCGAGGCCGCCCGCCGCGCCCGCGAACTGGTGCGCCGCAAGAGCGTGCTGGAGAGCTCCACCCTGCCCGGCAAGCTGGCGGACTGCTCCTCCCGCGATCCCGGCGAATCGGAGATCTACATCGTTGAGGGTGATTCCGCTGGCGGCTCCGCCAAGCAGGGGCGCGACCGTCGCTTCCAGGCCATCCTGCCGCTGCGGGGCAAGATCCTGAACATCGAGAAGACCGACGACGCCAAGATCTACAAGAACACGGAGATCCAGGCCCTGATCACCGCCCTTGGCCTTGGCATCAAGGGTGAGGAGTTCGATGAAAAGAATCTGCGCTACCACCGCATCGTGATCATGACCGACGCGGACGTGGATGGCGCCCACATCCGCACGCTGCTGCTCACCTTCTTCTACCGCTACCAGAAGGCGCTGGTGGAAGGCGGTTACATCTACATTGCCTGTCCGCCTCTTTACAAGGTGGAGCGTGGCAAGAACCACAGCTATTGCTATAACGAAGGTGATCTCAAGAAGGTGATTGCTTCCTTTGGTGAGAAGGCCAACTACACGATCCAGCGCTTCAAGGGTCTCGGTGAAATGATGCCCCAGCAGCTCTGGGAAACCACCATGGATCCCACCACCCGCACGATGAAACGGGTGGAGATCGAGGATGCCGCCGAAGCCGATCGCATCTTCACGATCCTGATGGGCGACAAGGTGGCCCCCCGTCGCGAATTCATCGAAACCCACAGCGCCGAGCTCGATCTGGCGCAGCTCGACATCTGATGGGCGGTTCCTGGCGCTGGGCAGCTCTGCTCGGCTTTGCCCTGTTCGCGCCGATCACCCTGCCCGCTGGGGGCTCGGAGCGTCGCCAGCCGGAGGTGCGCCGCCGCCAGCCCGGTGAGCCGCTGCTCCCGGCCAGCCTGCGCAGCCTGCAGGCTGCTCCCGAGCGTCAGGCGCCGGTGCTGACCTGCCTGAGCCCCGATCAACCGTTGCGGGTGCTGCGCAGCTGGCGCGGTGCCAGTGGCGAGCGCTGGTTGCAGGTGGAAGCGTCCCCCACTGCGGGTGCCGCGGCGGCCCGCCGCGGCTGGCTGCTGGCCTGAGGCGATGGCGAACCCCGCAGTCGGTCTGAGCCGTTGATGCGCGATGTCCTGCTGGTGGCGATCGGTGCGGTGCCTGGCGCCTGGCTGCGCTTTCGCCTGGTCAATCACCTGGAGCCGTTGGTGCCGCGCAAGCACTGGGCCACGTTTGCTGTGAATATCACGGCCTGCTTTGCACTGGGCCTGATCAGTGCCCTGGAGCATGCCTGCGGTCCGCGGCCGCCGCTCGGCCTGCTGCTGGGCGTGGGCTTCCTCGGTAGCTTCAGCACCTTCTCCACCTTCAGTGTGGAGGTGCTCCAGGCCTGGCTGGCCGGTGCCAGGCGTCAGTCCCTGGCGTTGCTGCTGGGTTCGGTGGTTGTCGGTTTGCTGGCGGTGATGCTGGGTCTGTGGCTGGGTGCCTGAAGCGATGACGTTGCTGCCCGATCGTCGTCTGCGCTTTGAGCTGCGCGAGCTGTTGCTGGTGGCTGTGGGTGCCGCCCCTGGAGCCCTGTTGCGCTGGCAGGCAGCGGTGCAGCTCGCGCCGGCGGTGGGGGGCGAGGCGATCACCAACCTGATCGTGAACCTGTTGGGTTCCTTTGTGCTGGGCTTCCTGGCCGGGCCGATTCCCCGGCGCACGGCCCTGGTGCTCTGCCTCGGCATCGGCTTCTGCGGCAGCCTCACCACCTTCAGCAGCTGGATGCTGGATGTGGCGAGGCTGCTGGAGGCCGCCCAGCCTGGGGCGGCCCTGATGCTGGTGGCGGTCAGCCTGGTGGCCGTGTGGCGCGGCACCACGCCCGCGCTCGTCGTCAGCGGACTCGCGTTGTTCATGCTCGGTCTCGACGTGATCGAACCGCTCAGCCAGGAGGTCGACCAACCGGACCGCACCGATGACCTGCCCATCGAGCGCGGTCTCCTGCTGACGCAGCACCTGCTCGTCCCGGCGCTCACCACCATCCCGTTCGTTCTTGTCGGCATCGCAGTCGCGTACGCATTCGAACCGCACGGCATGACGCTCATCGCGGGCGTGCTCATCGGCCAAGATGGCTTCGCTGCGCTCGCAGGTCCATTTGACGGGACGGCCGATTTTGCGGGCGGCCCAGGGCATCAGCCGGTGTTCGGGGTATTGCCAACCTTTGGTGCCAAATCCGCCGCCCACGTCGTGGGCGATCACGCGGATGTGGTGCTCCGGGATTTTGAAAATGTTTTCGGCCAGGGCATTGCGCACGCGGTGCGGGTACTGTACGTCAGCCCAGAGGGTATAGCGGTCTTCGCCCGCATCGTATTGAGCCAGCACCCCGCGAGGCTGCATGTAGTGGGCGAACACCCGGCTGATCACATAGCGACGCTTGACAATGTG
>RFPK01000152.1 GCA_009926195.1 Synechococcaceae bacterium WB4_1_0192
GATCCAGGGGCCGTCCTCCCCCGGTTCCAGGCCGGCCTCGGCCTCATCGGGTTGCCAGTCGCTGAGGTCGAAGCGCACCGAGACCACCGTCTCAGCGGCGCGCCCGGCCTTGACCATCGTGCTGTTGACAAGGTCCGGCAGGCGTTCCGCCCGCATGCCGCGGCTGCTGGCCAGGCCGAGGCAGAACAGCACGCCGTCGAGGATGTTGCTCTTGCCGGAACCGTTCGGGCCGGTCACCACCGTGAAGCCCGGTTCGAGGGGGATGGTCATCGACCCCCCGAACGACTTGAAGTGCGTCAGTCCGACCTGATTGATGTGAACCAACAGGCCCGTGCGCCGAGCGCATGAAAGCTAGCTGAAAGGCCGGCCGTTTCAAGCTGACCTGCCTACGGTTTGATCAGTTCCCGGTCCGACCCGTCCTCCCATGGAGTCCGACATCCCCCGCAACGGCTGCGGTCCTGAAGCCGCCACCACCGTCTCCCTGCCGTCCGAGGACGGTTCCGATCCCGTCACCGCTGGCATCGGCCTGCTGGCCGGACTGCTGCTGGCCTCCGGGCGTCGCTCCGCATGACCGGCAGCGACGGCAACGGCGCCGAGCGTCGCAGGGGGCTGCCGCTGCAGGCGGCCTCGCGGGTCACCGGCCTGGTCAGTTCGGTGATGGATCTGCATGTGCGTATTGCCCTGCAGGAGGCCGATCGCGAGAAGCGTCGCCTGATCGGTGGTGCCCTGCTGCTGGCCGGGGGGCTGGTGACCCTGCTCCTGGCGTTGATCTCCGCCGAGCTGGCGCTGCTGCTGTGGTGCCACGTCGATCGCGGCTGGTCCTGGATTCAGGCGGCGCTGGGTCTGGCGGCCCTTAACCTGCTGCTGACTGGCCTCTTCCTGCGGGTGGGCGGGGTGATGACCCGGGGGCCCTACCTGCCGGAGACGATGGCCGGACTCACGAAGACGACGCGGGCTCTGCTGGGACGTTGAGCCAGCGGCACAGCCGCGGCAGGGTCAATCCCTGCAGCAGCAGGTTGAGGATCACCACGATGAACACGATGCTCTGGGCGTTGGCCGCTAGTGCTGTGGCCAACCCCGGCGTCATGCCCCGCAGGCTCGGAATCTGCCCCACCAGGTTGTAGGAGAGGGCCAGGGGCACGGCGCCCCGCAGGCCGCACCAGGCGATCAGCAGGCTGTCGCGACCGCTGAAGGGTGACAGGCGCTGAAAGCAGAGCACGCTCAGGGGCCGGGCGATCAGCATCAGCACGGCCGTTGCGGCGATCCCCACCGGCAGCGCTGGCAGCAGCTGGTCCGGTTGAACCAGCAGACCGAACAGCAGGAAGATGCTGATCTCGGTCATGGTGTTGAACGGCAGCAGCACCTCCTGAATCGAGGTGTGGTTGATCTCCGGATTGCGGTAGTGCACGTTGGTCATGAACACACCGGTCACGTAGACGGCGACGAATCCGGAGCCGCCCAGGAAATGGCTGCAGCCGAAGTCGATGAAGGCGATCGACATCGCCACCACCAGCAGCTGACCCTTCTCCAGATCGGTGCGGTTGATCACCAGCCGGGCCAGATTGCCGAACGCCACGCCCACCAGCACACCGGAACCCAGCTGCTGCAGCAGCTCGCGCAGCCCGGCCAGCAGCATCGCCGGCAGCGGTTCACCGGTGTGGTTGCCGGCGCTGAACAGGCTGATGCAGATGCCATAGATGATCAGCGCCGCTGGATCGTTCACCGACGATTCGAACTCCAGCAGGTGCGCCACCCGTGCCGGCACACTGCGCCGCACCTGGCGCAGCACGCTGAGGGTGGCACCGGCATCGGTGGAACCCAGGCAGGCGGCGATCAGCAGCGCCGCGCCGATCGGCATGGCGTTGAGCTGGCCGGGCGCGAGGCTGGCGCCACTCTCAGAGGAGAGCCACCAGATCGAGATCCCCAGCACCAGGGTTGCCGTGGCGACACCGCCGATCGCCAGCATCAGGCCGTAGCGCAGGAAGCCTCGAATCGCCTGCAGATCGGTCTTGAGGCCGGCGTAGAAGAGCAGCAGCGCCAGGGCGAAGACGTACAGGTTCTGGACCTCGGTGTGGCTGACGTTCAGGCTGTGGACGTTGATTGCCAGACCCATCAGCAGCACCCCGAGGATGGCCGGGATGCCGATGCGTACGGAGAAGTGGCTGATCATCAGCGTGCCCAGGTAGACGATGCCGATGAACAGCACCTTGGCTTCCAGTGGGATGGCCCCGAGGCGCAGTTCCCCCGCTGCTGCGGCGATCAGGCTCAGGGCTGGCATGGGACGGCTCCGGCTCCGGCGCTGGTGGTGAAATGGACGCTAAGCGGGGCTCCGTTGCGATCAGCGGATTGCGTAATGCAGCCAGCGGCAGTCGATGCCGCCGTTGCTGATCGGAATCCGCCGGCTGGCCTTCATGCGCAGGGCGCCTGTGAGCTCCGGGTTGCCGCTCAGCAGCCACAGATCCCAGCCGCCGCAGCGCTCCTTCACCATCGCCCCCAGATCGGCGTAGAGCTGCTCCAGCTCCTCCCGCTCACCGATGCGCTCGCCGTAGGGGGGGTTGCACACCAGCAGACCCGGGCCCGGCGGTGGCTGGAGGTCGCGGCAGTCGCCGGCCTGCAGCTCCAGCCAGGGCGCCACACCGGCCGCTGCGGCATTGGCGCGGGCCTGGGCGAGCACCGCCGGATCGGTTTCATTGCCCACGATCGGCGCCAGCGGACGGCCATCGGCCAGCTGGTCCTGCTCCAGGGCCGCGGCGGCCTCCACTTCCCGGGTCCAGAGACTGGCATCGAAATCAGGCCAGCGCTCCAGCGCGAAGCGGCGCTGCAGGCCGGGCTGGCGGCCGAGGGCGATGCAGGCGGCTTCGATCAGCAGGGTGCCGGAGCCGCAGAGGGGATCCACCAGGGGCACCGTTCCGTCCCAGCCGGTCAGGCGGATCAGGCCGGCGGCGAGCGCTGCCAGTCCACCAGGGCGTTCTTCACCTGCAGCGCGTTGTAGTGGCTGTGGCTGAGGCCGGGGATCGCGCCGCTGGCATCGACGCGGAAGCGCAGATCCGGGGGCAGCCAGGTCTCCCAGTCGGCGGCGTGCTGCACCCCGTCGTAGAGGTCAGCGCGGCCCCGGCAGGGGAATACGGCGAGTTGGCGCAACAGTCGGAACGGCAGCCGCGCCCGCAGGTGCAGGCGGTAATAGGTGGCCAGATCGGTGTGGCAGCGCACGGCTCTGCGCAGTGGCTGCACCCCCTGAGCCCCCAGGGCCGCCAGTTCGGCCGCTCCCGCCTCCTCCAGTCCGGGCGGCAGCACCGCCAGACAACCAAATGGTTCGGTCATGCCCACCCCTGCAGCCCCTGCGTCCTGCTGCCACAATGCAGGAGTCCGGTTTCGGCCGGACTAGGTGGCTCACACCGGTGTTTCGGACAGCGGTTCGATTCCGCTCAGCTCCATTCCCCCGCCCCCGGCCATGCCGGTGGCTCCGCGGGGCTGCAATGGTTTCGACGGGGCATGAGGAGAGTGACTGAAGCCTGCTCGGTCAGAGCGAACCCGTAACAGCGAACAACATCGTTCGTTTCTCCCGTCAGACCGCCCCTGTGGCTGCCTGACCCTAGACAGGGAGATGGGGTGAGGTCAGCCTTATCACCCAAATGACCGCTTGGGGGTGGAAGCCCCCCTTCCACTTCTCAGAATCACTCCGGAGCGTCCTACCCCTGGAGCGCCCCGGCCTTCAGCTGGCGAAGCCGGTGGCCATCGCGATCATGCCGGCCACGAGCAGCCCAAGGGTGATCGCGATCTCGGCCACCCCGAAAATGACCCCCAGAATCGCGAACAGTCGTTTCTTGGCTGTGGTGAACAGGGCTGGGAGTCCCAGGCCTGTGCCAACCACGCTGATGAACAGCTGCAGAATCACCGCCAGTCCCACGACTGCATCGTCTGCATCGAGGCCGGCCAGGATGATCCACAGCAGCACGAAGACGGCGCCGAGCAGTGAAAAGGCGAACGAGATAATCCCCAGGGTTGAGTGACCGGACCGTTCCACGCGGGTCGCTTATCGCTGACGTGATCGTTGGTCGCGACCTTAGCGATGCCGGCACGCTGTCGCAATAGAGCACCGATTGTTGCCACCACTCCTCGCTGCCGCTGCTGCTGCCGACGGTCCCTGATTGCTGCTGGTTGCGTCTGATTGCGGGAGCAGAGCACCGGCCGGGCTCCGGTGCTACACACACTCTGTTCCCGAATCCGTGACCATGGATTTCGTGCTCTTCGCTTCGGCCGTCGCCCCCAAGGGCCTGCCGGTCATCCTTCCGGCCCTGGCCGGTGCCGGCATCCTGATCTTCCTGTCGCAGCTGTTCGTTCCCAAGACCTGAAGCGGCCCCGCTCTGGGCAGTCGCATTCATCAGCGTCGCGTTGCCCTCCTCTCCTGAAGGCATGCGCGATCTCTGTCCAGCCCTGGCCAACAAGGCCTACTTCAACTACGGGGGGCAGGGCCCCCTGCCAACGCCCTCCCTGGAGGCGATCGTCGCCAGCTGGCGCACCATTCAGAAGCTGGGGCCGTTCAGCACGGCGGTCTGGCCCTTCGTCGAGGCTGAAACCAGCCGGGTGCGCAATGCCCTGGCGGCCCTGTGCGGTGTCCCGTCCCATCGTCTCGCTCTCACCGAGAACGTCACCAGCGGCTGTGTACTGCCGCTGTGGGGCCTGCCCTGGCAGCCCGGCGATGAGCTGTTGATCTCCGACTGCGAACATCCCGGTGTGGTGGCGGCCTGCCGCGAATTGGCCCGTCGCGAGGGGTTGCGGATCAGCACCCTGCCGGTCCTGGAGCTGTGCCGCCGCACACCCACGGCCTGGCTGGATGCGGCGATCCTGGCCACCCTCGAGCGCCACCTCAACGCGGAGACGCGTCTGGTCGTGCTGTCCCATCTGCTCTGGAACAGCGGTGCGTTGATGCCGATCGCGGCGGTCGCGCAGCGACTTCAGGCCCATCCCCGCCAGCCCTGGCTTCTGGTGGATGCCGCCCAATCGCTCGGCAGTGTGCCGGTGCAGCAGGCCGCTGACGCTGCCGACATCTACGCCTTCACCGGCCACAAATGGTGTTGCGGGCCGGAGGGACTGGGGGGTGTGGTCTGCTCGGAGCGCCTGTTGGAGCAGGCGCAGCCCACCCTGGTGGGATGGCGCAGCCTGCGCCATGA
>RFPK01000153.1 GCA_009926195.1 Synechococcaceae bacterium WB4_1_0192
GCGTCGGGGGCTCCTCCCGCTCGGCGGGGGTGGTCGTGGCGGTGTCCTGAGCGGGGTCCGGTGCCATCGGCAATGCCGCTGCCGGATCGGAGCTGCTCCAGTCGCTGCTCCAGTCGCCGCCGAAGCCATCGACGGCCGGCAGTGGCGGTTCCGCCACGGTCTGCTGCGGGTGCGGCACGGGCTGCTGGCGGTTGCGGATGCGGTCCTGGTGCTCGATGTAGGCCTGCACGTCCCGGTCCGCGAACCACGCCTCCAGGTCCGCCTCGGCCTCGATGTCGCGGAAGCCGGGCAGCACCTCCTCCTTCAGCCAGCGCCGACAGGCCGCGCACAGGTCAGCCAGCCCGTCGTCGTGGTTCTGCGGCGGCTCGTCCTGTGCGGTTTTGCGCAGGAGCGGCCTTGCCGCGCCTGCACCGCTGAACAGCGGCCTGGCCTCGTCGACGCGGCCGAGCAGCAGCAGTTGACAGCCCATCACCGCCTCCACCCCCGCGTGGCCACGGTTCAGAAGGCGCTGCAGTGCCGCCTGGATCCGCTCCGGCTTGCGCTGCACGAAACCCGCTGCCGTCATCGCCACGGCGGAGAGGATGTGGGCCTGCTCCGATCCCGCCTCGGCCCAGTGGCCGAACAGATCAACCTGCTCCTGGGCGGTCAGGAAGGCTCGGATCTGCTGAAGGAAGGGCACGAATTCAGCCCGGCTGAAGGCAGGGTCGTGATTGCCCTCCAGGCCGCCCCGTCGGCTCACCAGATCGTCCAGCAGTTCGATCCCCAGTCGCCGCTCGCTCGTGGCGGCCAGGTCGCGGCGGATCAGGTCGAGGACGCGATAGGGCTGCAGCTGGCGCAGGTCCTGCTCCAGCTCCTGCCGCAGCTCCGGCAGCTTGCCCATCCGCTGCAGTTGTTGCAGCCCCTGTTGCAGGGTGCGTGCAGCTGTTTCGTAGCGGCGTTGGTTCTGGTACTCCTCGGCGGCGGCCCGGCAGGCCAGGCCCGCCAGCAGGGTGAGGTCGGCCTCGCGGCCACTGCCCAGGGACGGGGCCTGCGGCGGTTGCAGGGCCCGGCGGGCCGCCTCAAAGGCTTCCTGGCCCTGACCGGCCTCCAGCAGCAGCAGCAGACCGCCCACCTCCCGTGAAGGATGGATCTCCAGGCCGCCGATGGCACCGCCGGCGCTGATCGAGGTGAGCTCCCGCTCGTAGTCCTGGCGGCGCTGGTCGTCGCTGAGCACATCGGCGCTGGCCCGCAGCAGGTCGGCCCGCGCCTCGATGGTGTCGCGGGTGAACCCCTGGTCCGGAGCACGCTCCAGCCGTTGCTGGAGCATGTTCAGCACGGTCTGGCCATCGGTGGTGGGGCTCACCCCCAGCAACCGGAAATGGTCGATCGGCAGTTCCAAGACCGGGCGTTGTCTGATGCCGGACTGTAGGCAGCATGCCTGGTTTTCGCTGTCGTCGTCACGGCATCCGTGGAGAGACCCCGTACAGTCGCTGCAGCCTCCGACGCGCGCAGACGCCAGCTTTCGGTCATGACACAGGCAGATCTCGGTCAGGGACTCGGACAGGGTCTGGGTCAGGCCATGGCCAACGGCGGTGCCCCCTCCTGTTCGGCCGACCAGAACGCCGTCGGTCTGCACGCCGAGCGTCTGCTGAATCTTTACCCCAGCGCCCCCGCCACGGTCACGGCCGATGAGGGGCTGATGCTCTATCGCGACATGGTGCTGGGGCGGCGCTTCGAGGACAAGTGCGCGGAGATGTATTACCGCGGCAAGATGTTCGGCTTCGTTCACCTCTACAACGGCCAGGAAGCCGTGAGCACAGGGGTGATCAAGGCGATGAAGATGCAGCACGACTGGTTCTGCAGCACCTACCGCGATCACGTGCATGCCCTGAGCTGCGGCGTTCCAGCCCGCGAGGTGATGAGCGAGCTGTTCGGCAAGGAAACCGGTTGCAGCAAAGGGCGCGGCGGTTCGATGCACCTGTTCTCGAAGGAGCACCACCTCCTGGGCGGTTACGCCTTCATCGGTGAGGGCATTCCAGTCGCCCTGGGCGCTGCCTTCACCAGCCGCTACAAGCGTGACGCCCTCGGTGATGCCAGTAGCGATGCCGTCACCGCCGCCTTCTTTGGCGATGGAACCTGCAACATCGGTCAGTTCTACGAATGCCTGAACATGGCGGCGCTGTGGAAGTTGCCGATCCTGTTCGTGGTCGAGAACAACAAGTGGGCCATCGGCATGGATCACAACCGCGCCACCAGCGACCCGGAGATCTGGCGCAAGGCCGCCGCCTTCGGCATGGCCGGGGAAGAGGTGGACGGCATGGACGTGCTGGCGGTGCGCGGTGCGGCTCAGCGCGCCATTGAGCGGGCCCGCGCCGGTGAGGGTCCGACACTGCTGGAGTGCCTGACCTACCGCTTCCGTGGTCACTCCCTGGCCGACCCCGACGAGCTGCGCGCCGAGGCCGAGAAAGAGTTCTGGGCCCAGCGTGATCCGATCAAGCGCCTCGGTGCTCAGCTGATCGAACGGGGGCTGGCCACCGCAGACGACCTCAAGCAGATCGACAAGGAGATCGATGCCGTAGTGGCCGATTGCGTCGAATTCGCCCTGGCCGCGCCTGAACCGAATCCCGAGGAGCTCACCCGCTACATCTGGGCCGAGGACTGAGCTTCTCAGGCCCTGAGCCGCCCAGCGCAAGCCTGCTCAGAGCCCATGCAGGCGCCCCTGCTCGCTGGCGGCCCGGAACACCAGGCTGTGGCGCTCCACCAGTGGTTCCAGGGCGTCGTAGCCCCCGCCGATCACGGTTGCCACTGGAATCTGACGCCGCAGACAGGCATCGAGGACCAGGCGGTCGCGTTGGAGCAGACCTGTACTGCTGAGGCAGAGCCGCCCCAGGCGGTCCTGCCGGTGGGGGTCCACGCCGGCGTTGTAGAGCACCAGATCGGGCCGCACCTGATCGAGGACGTCGGGAATGCGGTCGCCGATCGCTCGCAGGTAGCCCTCATCCTCCAGGCCATCCTCCAGCTCCAGATCGAGGTCGCTGTGCTGCTTGTGGAGTGGGAAATTGCTCAGGCAGTGGGCCGACAGCGTGAACACCCGCGGCTCAGCCGCGAAGATCAGCGCTGTGCCATCCCCCTGGTGCACATCCAGATCGATCACCATCAGCTGCCGCACGGCGCCCTCGGCCAGCAGCACCCGAGCGGCGATGGCACAGTCGTTGAAGATGCAGAAGCCGCTGCCGTAATCGGCGAAGGCGTGATGGGTGCCTCCGGCCAGGTGGCAGGCCAGGCCATGGCGCAGGGCCAGCCGCGCCGTGAGCACCGTGCCGCCCACGGCCAGCCAGCTGCGCTGCACCAGCGGTGCTGTGGCCGGCAGACCGATGCGCCGCTGCTCGGCGGCACTCAGCTGGTCGCGGGCAAAGGCCTGGTGGTAGCGACGTTCGTGCACCAGCTCCAGCCAGCGGCGCGGCGCCGGCAGGGGTTGATGCATCTGGCCTGGCACCGCCAGGCCCTGGCTCAACAGCAGCGTCTGCAACAGCCGGAACTTGGCCATCGGAAAGCGATGGCTGCTGGGCAGCGGCGCCGAGTAGGCAGGGTGGTAGACGAACGGGGGCCTCAGAGCGGGCGGTTCACAGCGCCGGAGGCATTCTGCGCGTGAGATGGCGTAGCTTGCGCAGCGCCTTCAGCTCCACCTGCCGCACCCGCTCGCGGGACACCTCCAACATCCGGCCGATCTCCGCCAGGGTGTGGCGCTCCTCTCCCTCCAGCCCGAAGCGCAGCTCCAGCACCTGCCGCTCCTGGTCGGTCAGGTGGGTGAGCCAGCGCCCCAGCTGCTCGTGATGCATGCCCCGCTCCACCTGATCCAGCGGTTCGGCGTGACTGTGATCGGCGATCAGATCGCCGAGGAAGCTCCGGCCTTCCTCGCCATTGACGGGTGCGTCCAGGCTGGAGGTGGTGAGGGCCTGACGCAGCAGCGAATCCAGCTCATCGAGGGGCATGGCCATCGCTTCGGCGATTTCGCGGCGGCTGGGCATCGCCCCGAGCTTGTGGGCCAGTTCCAGGCTCACCTTGCGGATGGCGGTCAGCCGCTCGGAGAGGTGCACTGGCAGGCGGATCGTGCGCGACTGGCAGGCGATCGCGCGGGTCATGCTCTGGCGGATCCACCAGAAGGCATAGGTGGAGAACTTGTAGCCGCGGGTGGGATCGAATTTTTCGACGGCGCGCTCCAGTCCAAGCGAGCCCTCCTGAATCAGGTCAAGCAGCTCAAGCCCTTTACCCTGATATTTCTTGGCGACACTCACGACCAGGCGTAGATTGGCCTTCATCATGCGCTCCTTGGAGCGCCGGCCCACACGGATGATCTTTCTCTCGCGATCGCTGTACTCTTCGCCACGTTCTTCTTCCACCAGGCGCATCATCGCCTGCACCTGATTGCCGAGCTCAATCTCTTCGGCTGGGGTCAGCAGCGGTACGCGGCCGATGCTTGCCAGATACCAGCTGATCGGGTCGCTGCTGCGGCGGCGCGGGGCACCGCTTGAACTACTGCCGCCGGGGAGGCTGGAAGCTGTCATAAGCCCGGACCTGGAAAGTGCAGGCAATCTCCTATGGGATGGTCGGCAGCCTGCCTTCTTTCATTAACGCTTCAGTATTGGGCTGCAAAACCACACACTTCTGTCTGAGACTCACCATCTGGCGAGTCTTTTGTTGATCGCACCGCTCAGCGCTGTCGCCACGGCGGTTGGCGTGGCGGCCCCCGCGCCGCACCGGCCCACGACCTCCTCACCCGCCCGGGCGTGCTCCAGGGCGGAGGCGGCCAGCAGGGCCCCATCGGCCGCGGCGCCGGTGGCCACAGCGCTGGCGGCGCGACCAGCGGCGTAGCCCGCCAGCACATCTCCCAGCCCGGCCCGCGCCGCAGCGGCCGAGGCCCTGGCCAGTTGCCAGCAGCGCCCATCCGGCGCGGCGATCACGCTGCGGGCCCCCTTGAGAAGCACGCTGCAGCCGCTCGCCGCCGCCGCTGCCGCTGCCGCCTCCAGGGGCGGAAGCCCTGCGAGCGCGGGGAAGACTCGGACGAACTCGCCATGGTGCGGGGTGATCCAGGTGGGGCCGACGCGCTGGCGCAGCCAGGCCACGGCGGTGGCATCGCCCCCCTCCGCCAGGCGGTTCAGGCCGTCGGCATCCAGCAGCAG
>RFPK01000154.1 GCA_009926195.1 Synechococcaceae bacterium WB4_1_0192
AGCTGGCCTACACCGGCCGCAACTGGAACATCACCGGTGCCTACACCTACAACAGCGCAGGTGTGAGCATCGCCGGCACCAGCTTCTCCACCTCGCTGCTGCCCAACATCTACAGCACCACCGTTGGTGGTGGTTCCGTCAACTCCTGGTCGCTCGCTGGCTACTGGCAGCCGATGCAGCTGGGCTGGGTGCCTTCGATCAGCGCCGGTTGGGGCTACAACGCCTACAACTACAGCGGTGATGTGGCCAACACGGCCAATCCCGCCAGCCTGCAGCTCAGCAGCGCCGCCAGCCAGTCCTGGTACGTCGGCTTCAACTGGAAGGATGCCTTCGCCAAGGGGAATGCCCTCGGCTTTGCGTTCGGTCAGCCCACGTTCGTCACCAAGATCAGCACCAGCCTGAACAACGCCCCCAACCAGGTGTTTGATGGCAACTACGCCATGGAGCTGTTCTACAAGTTCCAGGTGAGCGACAACATCGCCGTGACCCCGGCCTTGTTCTACCTCTCCGCGCCCCGCGGCGAGCTCACCGACGCGAGCGCCCTCGGTGCTTCCGAAGCGCCACCATCCCGATGCCGGTGGCGATGACCAGATGATCCTGGCCCTCAATGCCGCCTGGGAGGTCCTGGGTGATGCGCAACGCCGCGCCGAGCACGACCGCCGCTTGGCTGGCTCCGGTGGTAGCGGCACGGCCCGCTCCGCCGCCGCTGGTCGCGCCGCCCGACGCGCCAGCGCCGAGGCGGCCCAGGGAGATGCCGATCTGCTGGCCTGGTTGCAGCAGGTCTACGCCCCGATCGATCGCCTGCTCGGCCAGGTGATCAACCCCTTTCCGGCCCAGCTGCGGGCCCTGTCGGCCGATCCCTACGACGACGGCCTGATGGAGGCGTTCTGCACCTATCTCGAACAGAGCCAGAGCCGCCTCCAGAAGGTGGATGCCCTCTATCGCTCCCTGCCGGCTCCCGCTTCAGCTCGGGCCTTCAGCCTCAGCCTCTATCACTGCCTCTCGCAGGTGCAGGACGCCGTGACCGAGCTGGAGCGCTACACCATGGGCTACGTGGACGGCTACCTGCGCGATGGCCGCGAGATGTTGCGCGAGGCCAAGGCCCGCCGCAGCCGCCTGCAGGAGGAGCGCCGCCGGCTCGAGATCTGACCGCCTGGGGATCTGATCCGGCCTCAGGCCGCCTCCAGCTGGTCGAGGCGCAGCCAGATGTCCGGCACCGGCCGGCGAAAGCGCAGCTGGGCGTAATCGCCCTTGGTGGCGAGCACCTCAGCCGGTCCGGTGAACAGGTAGGCCGGTGCCGTCGTGTCGCTGGCGCTCGCCTCCAGGCTGCCCTGGTAGCGCGCCCGGTTCACCGTCACCAGGCTGCCCTTCTTGATCGCCGGCTTGGCTGCGGCCGCTGGAGTGGCAGCTGGAGTGGAGGTGTCGGCCATGCCGGAGCGAGCGGATCGGGCCAGGCTAAGGCCGCTTCGCTCAACTTCGGTTGCTCCGTTCGGTCGCTGCGCCTGCCTAGCGTGGCCCGGATTCGATCGGAGCGGTGCGCGTGCGGGTTCTGCTGGTGGGGTGCAGTGGCTTCGTCGGCCGTGGGCTGGTGCCGCTGCTGCTGGAGCAGGGCCACCACCTCACCCTGGTGAGCCGTACGGCCAACCCCCTGGCCGCGCTGCAGCACCCCCAGCTGCAGCGGCTGCAGGCCGATCCCGCCCAGCCCGCCAGCTGGCAGCGCTCCGACCTGATGGCGGCCCTGAGCGCAGCCGATGCCGTGATCAACCTGGCCGGTGAACCGATCGCCGAGCAGCGCTGGACGCCCGCCCACCGCCAGTTGCTGCGGGACAGCCGCATCCGCACCACCGAGGCCCTGGTGGCCGCCATTGCCGCCCTGCCAGCGCAGAGCCGGCCCGCTGTGCTGATCAGCGGCTCCGCCGTGGGCTTCTACGGCACCAGCGCCACGGCCCGGTTCGAGGAGAGCAGCCCCGCCGGTGGCGATCTGCTGGCCGAGCTCTGCACCGCCTGGGAGGCGGAGGCCCGCCGCGCCGAGCCCCTCTGCCGTGTGGTGATCCTGCGCATCGGCATCGTGCTCGCCGCCGATGGCGGCGCCCTCGGCAAGATGCTGCCGGTGTTCCGGCTTGGTTTCGGGGGGCCGATCGGCGATGGCCGTCAGTGGATGAGCTGGATCTCCCGCCGCGATCTCTGCCGCCTGATCGCCACCGCCCTGGCCGATGCCGCCTACGCCGGCACCTACAACGCCGTTGGCCCGCAGCCCTGCCGCATGGCCGATCTCGCGGCCGCCCTCGGCCGCTGCCTCGGCCGTCCCAGCCTGCTGCCGGTGCCGGCACCGGTGCTGCAGCTGCTGCTCGGCGATGGCGCCAAGGTTGTGCTGGAGGGGCAGCAGGTGCTGCCGGTGCGTCTGCAGCAGCAGGGCTTCCACTTCGAGGATGGCGAGATCAGCGCGGCGCTCGCCGCTGCCACCAGCGCAGGCACCAGCCCAGCACCCCGCTGAGCAGTGCTGCCCCCATCAGCAGGCCGATCGCCGGGGTGAACAGCGGTTCCCATAGCCGTTGAAACAGATCCAGCGGCGCCTCGATGCCGCGGCTGTGGCAGACCACCGCCACCCCGAACCAGAGGGCGCCGGCGATCACCACGAACACGTCGATCACCAGCAGGGTGTCGATCCAGCCCTTCAGGCGCTGGCCGAGGCCGCTGGGGGTGGTGGCGGGGGGAACGGCTTCAGCCATGGCGGCGTTGCTGGAGCAGCTGATCCAGATCGGCCGCCATCCTGGCCGCACCGCCGCCCCGGCCGATGCGTTCGTGGCCGAGCTGTTGCAGGGTGTCGCGCCAGCCCGGATCCTGTTGCAGTCGCTCCAGCAGCGTGTCCACCAGCTGCGCGCTTCCGTCCAGCTGCTCCTCGCTGCCGCAGCACCGGTTTGCCCAGCCCCACGCACTGTTCGGCGGCGGTGCCGGTCATGGAGAGCAGCAGATCGCACTGCTGCACCACCGCCGCAAACCGCCCCCACTCCAGTTGCAGCTGCAGGGGGCCGCGCTGCAGGCGGCAGCGCTGCTCGCCATCGAAGTGCAGCAGCCAGCCCAGGCCGCTGGCCACGGGCGCCACCTCCTGGGGGGTGAGCTTGCCCACCAGCGCGGCGTGCAGACCCAGGCGTGCCGGCTGCCGCAACCGCTGTGGCAGCCGCTCCAGCACCCGCAGCATCAGCGCCAGGTTCTGCAGGGCTTCGGGCAGGCGGCTGCCCGGCAGCAGCCCCAGCCGTTGCAGCGGTGCCCCCGCCAGGCTGGGGTTCGGGCCGAGGCTGCTGTCCACGAAGGGGTTGCCGGCGAACCGCACGGCGCGCTGCAGCTGCTCGCTCAGATCGGAGGCGGTGAGCTGATCGCGGCTGTAGACCCGCCGACTGCGGCGGCTGCGCAGGCAGGGGGCGCAGGGCCAGGGCAGCCGTAGCCGGCCCTCGTAATGGCTGGAGTAGGCCACCAGGTAGGTGGCAAAGGTACGGCCGGTCAGCCAGGCGCCCAGCACCGGGATCACGTCACCCACCACCAGGATCAGCTCGTAGCGGCGGGCGATCCGCAGCAGCAGCCCCAGCCGCCGCAGCAGATAGAGAATCTGGCCCTGGACCACCTCGGTGAGGCGCCCCACCAGGCTCGTGTAGCCCAGGCCGCCGGTGCTGTATTCGCGCGTCCGGCCCAGCACGGCGATGCCCGCCTGGGTGTAGGCACGGCCATGACCCACCAGCGGCAGCGCTTCGACGCGGTGGCCGATCCGTTGCAGCGCCTCGCCGATCAGGGCGCCGCTGAGGTCCTCGCCGTGGCCGTTGCTCAGCAGCAGGACCCGCGCGCCGCTCACGCGTTCAGCCAAGCCTTCACCTTCAGCAGGGCCTGCCAGTCCGGTCGCCGGGCCAGTCCGTCGGCGATGGCGTCGTCCAGTTCGCTCGCCAGCTCCGGTGCCATCACCCGCAGCCGCTGCACCAGGTCGATGTGCTCCCGCACCCCCTTGGCGTTGGTCTCGAGCATCGCCAGGCTGAGGTTGATGCGCGCCTGCGGATCCTGCGGGTTCAGCTTGACCGCGTTGCGGGCTGACCGCAGGGCCGCCTGCGGCTGGTTGTCGAGCAGCTGCAGCCAGGCCAGGGCGGCATCGATGAAATCCATCGTGTAGCTCATGCCGCTGCAGCCGCCGGAGCGCACGCCCACCCGCAGCACCTTGCCGTCCCCCTGGGCTGGCAGCAGCGTGGCCAGCTGGCGCATGGCGCTGTCGGTGATCAGGATGCCCTTGCCGTCGCGGCCCGTGTGGGTGATGGTGGGCGCCGCCGCCGCCTCAGCCGCCTCAGCCGCCTCAGCCGCCTCCGTTGGCCCCGGGGTCTGGGCTGGCGCTGCAATCTCGCTGGTCATCGGCTGGTGGCTCGCCTGCTGTCCCCATCGTATGGAGGCCATCCACACCCCTGCCTGGCGGCGCGTCTCCATAGAGTCGTGCCACTTCGCAGGGGCAACAGGGTGCGCGTCGCCATCGTGGGTGCGGGACTGGCCGGTCTGGCCGCCGCCGTGGATCTGGTCGACGCCGGCCATCAGGTGGATCTCTACGAGGCCCGCCCGTTCATGGGTGGCAAGGTCGGCAGCTGGGTCGATGAGGGCGGTAACCACATCGAGATGGGCCTGCACGTCTTCTTCTTCAACTACGCCAACCTCTTCGCCCTGCTGCGCAAGGTGGGGGCGATCGACAACCTGCTGCCCAAGGACCACACCCACCTGTTCGTCAACAGCGGCGGCGACCTGCGCGAACTCGACTTCCGCTTCGCCCTCGGCGCCCCCTTCAACGGCCTCAAAGCCTTCTTCACCACCCCCCAGCTCGACTGGCTCGACAAGCTGCGCAACGCCCTGGCCCTGGGCACCAGTCCGATCGTGCGCGGCCTTGTGGATTACGAGGGGGCGATGAAGGTGATCCGCGACCTGGATCGCATCAGCTTCCAGCAGTGGTTCCTCGGCCACGGAGGCAGTGAGCAGAGCATCAAGCGGATGTGGAATCCGATCGCTTATGCGCTGGGCTTTATCGATTGTGAGGCGATTTCGGCCCGCTGCATGCTCACCATCTTCATGATGTTTGCGGCGAAAACCGAAGCCTCCAA
>RFPK01000155.1 GCA_009926195.1 Synechococcaceae bacterium WB4_1_0192
TTGGAACTGCGGGGTGTGACCGTCAGTTTTGACGGCTTCCTTGCCCTCAACGACCTCAACCTGCAGCTTGCCCCTGGTGAGCTTCGGGCCGTGATCGGCCCCAATGGCGCCGGTAAGACCACCTTCCTGGATGTGATCACCGGCAAGGTGCGCCCCACTCAGGGAGACGTGCTGTTCCGCGGCCGTTCCCTGGTGGGCCAGAGCGAGCACCGCATCTCGCGGCTGGGTATCGGCCGCAAGTTCCAGACGCCCCGCGTCTACCAGAACCTCACGCCACGCCGCAATCTCGAGCTGGCGGTGCGTGGGCCCCATGGGCCGGCGGCGCTGTTGTTCGGTGGCCTCAGCCGTGAGCAACGCGATCGCGTTCAGCACCTGCTGGCGGTGGTGGGCCTGGAGATTCATGCCAACCAGCCGGCTGGTGGCCTCTCGCATGGCCAGAAGCAGTGGCTGGAGATCGCCATGCTCGTCGCCCAGGATCCCGAGCTGCTGCTGGTCGATGAGCCGGTGGCTGGCCTCACCGATGAGGAGACGGCCCGCACCGGTGAACTGCTGCGCCAGCTGGCCGGCGATCACACCGTGCTGGTGATCGAGCACGACATGGAGTTCATCCGTGATCTGCAGGCACCGGTGACGGTGCTGCATGAAGGCCACGTGCTCTGCGAGGGCTCGATGGATCAGGTGCAGAACGACCCCCGCGTGATCGAGGTCTACCTCGGCCGCGACACTCAGGAGGACGAGGCATGAGCCTGCTCGACATCCGTGGCCTGAACGTCTACTACGGCGAGAGCCATATCCTTCGTGACGTCGATCTGAGCGTGGCGCCCGGGCAGATGGTCTGCCTGATCGGCCGCAACGGGGTCGGCAAGACCACCCTGCTCAAGACCGTGATCGGCCTGCTGCGTCAGCGCAGCGGCGCCGTCTGTCTTCAGGATCGCGAGCTCTCGGCCCTGCCGCCCCACGCCCGGGCCCGCGGTGGCATCGCCTATGTGCCCCAGGGGCGGGAGATCATTCCCCAGCTCACGGTGCGCGAGAACCTGCTGCTGGGCCTGGAGGCGCTGCCGGGTGGCCTGGCCCGCAACCGCCACATCGATCCGCTCGTGTTCGAGCTGTTCCCGGTGCTGGAGAAGTTCCTCGCTCGCCGCGGCGGCGACCTCTCCGGCGGCCAGCAGCAGCAGCTGGCGATTGCCCGCGCCCTGCTCGGCAAGCCGAAGCTGCTGCTGCTCGATGAACCCACCGAAGGCATCCAGCCCTCCGTGGTGCTCGATATCGAGCGTGCCGTGCGCCGCATCATCGAAACCACGGGCATCAGCGTGCTGCTGGTGGAGCAGCATCTGCATTTCGTGCGCCAGGCCGACTGGTATTACGCGATGCAGAAGGGCGGCGTGGTGGCCAGTGGCCCCACCGGTGAGCTCAGCAAGGCGGTTGTCGATCGTTTCCTGAGTGTGTGATCGGGATGCCGGAGCGCTGAACCCCTGCTAGAGCAGGGCCAGCGCTCCACCAGATTGATGCGTCCGTTCCCGTTCCTGTCCCGCCCTGCCGCCCCGGCCTCGCTTCTGGCCCTGGCTGTGGGCGGTTGCCTCTGCGCTGCCGCTGCACCGGCATCGGCCCAGAGCTGTCAGTTCCTCTCGCCGGTGGGCGGTAACGGTGTCACGCCGATCATCACCAAGACGATCGGCCCCGGCAATCCGTTCGGGCGGCCCAACTGGAACACGGACTTCTTCGTGACCCAGCCCTACAGCAGCTACAAGTTCTTCTTCACGGCGAATTCCTCCGTGAGTGCCACCTATCCGATTCAGGGCTACCTCAAGTTCACCGATGGCTCCAACCTGCAGGTGATCAATGAGTCGTATGCCCCGCAGGTCGGCACGGGCCGCCAGTGGACCGTGCAGGCTGTCCCCGGCAAGACCGTCAGCCAGCTGAACTTCAAAATCGGCGCCAGCGGTGATCAGGCCGCCACCGGTTTCACCTACCGGATCTCCACCCAGGGCTGCAACTGACGGCTGCGATCACAGCAGCTGGCGCCAGAACGCCTCGGCCTCCGCTGCGCTCAGGTGTGGCCGGGGCCGGCCGTCGATGGCGCTCAGGGGCCGGCAGCCCAGGCTGTTGAGCAGCAGCCAGCGCCTGTCGCTCGGCTCTGGCTCCGGCTCCGCCAGATCGGCTTCCACGGCCAGCCCCAGCGTCAGGGCGCGACCCCGCATCACCCCTGGCAGGCAGCCGCTGCGCAGCGGTGGCGTCAGCCAGCGCCCGTCGCTGCGCACCAGCAGGTTGGCCACGGCCCCGCAGCAGAGGCCGCCTTCGCTGCTCAGCAGCAGGGCTTCATCGGCGCCGGCGGCGCGGGCTTCGCGGCGGGCCTGAATCGCCTGGCCGTAGGCGAAGGTCTTGCAACCGCTCAGGAGGCTGCGGGCATTGCGCCGCTCCTGCCGGCTGATCCAGGCCGTCTGCGGGCTGAAGGCCGGCTGGCAGGCGCTCAGCTGCAGCCAGAAGCGATGGTCTGCCGGCTCGTCGGTCTCCGTCGCCAGGTCGATGCCCCGCCCGCCCGCCATGCCGCGGCTCCAGTTCAGCCGCAGCGCTCCATGGCCGCCGGGCAGCTCTGCCCGTTCGATTGCCTCCGCGATCAGGGGCTCCAGCCAGCTCCGCGCCGGCGGTGTCGCCATGCCCAGCAGTGCGGCGCCAGCCTGCCAACGCTGCAGGTGGTCCGCCAGCAGCTGGGGCTGCCCCGCCCATACCAGCACGGTCTCGAACAGGCCATCGGCCAGGCGCAGTCCCCGGTCCTGCAGGGGGACGGCGAGCTCCGTGGCATCGCCCCACTGCCCCGCCAGCCAGGCGATGCCGCCAGAACTCATGCCAGGGCCTCCAGCAGCGGGTTGAGCTTCCAGCCCATCTCCTCGGCTTCCGCTTCCGGATCGGAATCGGCCACGATGCCGCAGCCGGCCTGCAGGCGCAGCTGTTGTCCCTGCAGCAGCAGCGTGCGGATCAGGATGCTGCTGTCGAAGCCGCCGTCCCAGTCGCGCCGCAGCAGTGAGCCGCAATAGGGGCCCCGGGGCACCGGCTCCAGCTCCGCCAGCCGCTGGCAGGCCCGCAGCTTCGGCGCGCCCGTGATCGAGCCCCCGGGCCAGCAGGCTCGCAGCAGGTCCACCCAGGAGCACCCGGCCCGCAGCTGCCCGGTCACCACCGAGGTGAGGTGGTGCACGTTGGCGTAGCTCTCCAGCCCCACCAGCTGGGGCACCTGGATCGAGCCCGGCTCGCAGACCCGGCCCAGGTCGTTGCGCAGCAGATCGACGATCATCACGTTCTCCGCCCGGTCCTTGACGCTGCACACCAGCTCGGCCGCCAGGGCGGCATCGCTTCCTGGATCCTGTGCGCGGGGGCGGGTGCCCTTGATCGGTCGTGTTTCCACCAGCCCCTCGGCGCTCACCTGCAGAAACCGCTCCGGAGAGACGGAGATCACCGCTTCTCCGGCGGCGGCGCCGGCGGCCACCACCAGCCCGGCGAACGGGGCCGGGCAGCGCCGTCGCAGCCGTTGAAACAGATCCAGCGCCGCTGTGGCGCCGCCCGCCCGATCCGGCGGCAGCGTGGCGCTGCAGCAGGCGGTGAGGTTGGCCTGGAACAGATCACCGCAGGCGATCCAGTCCTGGATGCGGCGCACGCCGGCGGCAAAGCGGTCGGTGTCGCTGTGCCAGGTCCAGGCGTTCGCAGCGATACCGGTCGTGTCCCCGTCCGCTTCTGGCTCTGCGTCCTGCGCCTGCGCCAGCTCCTCCAGCCAGTCGCTCCACTGCTGCAGCCGCTGGGGATCATGGCCCTCCAGCCACAGGCGTTGCTCCAGCAGATCGCAGCGCAGTACCGGGTCATGGCGGGCGATCCAGAGGCTGGCCATCGCATCGCTCCTCCAGTGCGCGGCCGGCTCCACCCAGGCGGCCGCCTCGTAACTGAGCCAGCCGCTCCAGTGCCCGGGCCCCAGGGCCGCCAGAGCCGCGAAGGGATCGCCGGCACCCGCCTGCCCCGGCAGACCACGGCAGCAGTGCTGCTCCAGCGGATCGGCCGCCAGGGTGGCCCAGCGCCCCAGGTCGCTGCCGTCGCCATCCAGCCAGACCAGTCCCTCTGCGCCCCAGCGCTGGAGCAGGGCAGCGGCCAGCTGGGCCGGCTGTCGCCACGGCAGCTCAAGGCGCTGGAGGGCCATCAGCGCTGGCTGGCCAGATCAGGCCGGCCCGCTTCGATCAGGGCGGCATCGCGGATGCGGCAGCTGTCGCACAGGCCGCAGGGGGTGGCGCCGCCGCTGTAGCAGCTCCAGGTGCTGGCGATCGGCACGTTCAGCCGCAGGGCCTCCTGCACGATCCGGGTCTTGCTCCAGCGCACCAGCGGCGCCCACAGCCGGGTGCCATGGCCTTCGCGGCCGGCCTTGCTGGCCAGGTCCGCCAGGGTCTGGAAGGCGTCGAGGTAGTCGGGCCGGCAGTCGGGATAACCGGAGTAGTCGACCGCGTTCACGCCCAGCACCAGCCGCCCGGCGCCGCGGGCTTCCGCCAGGCTGAGGCCGATGGCGATGAACACGGTGTTGCGGCCGGGCACGTAGGTGCTGGGGATCACGCCGGCCTCGACGCCGCCGCTGGGGATCACCTGGCTGGCATCGGTGAGCGACGAGCCGCCCCAGGCGGCCAGGTTCACCGCGATCGTGTGGTGTTCCGCCAGTCCAAGTGCCGTCGCCACGGCGGCGGCGGCCTCCAGCTCGCGGCGATGGCGCTGGCCGTAATCGAACGAGAGGCCGATCACCCGGTCGCCGGCCTCGATCGCCAGGGCGGCGGCGGTGGCTGAATCAAGCCCGCCCGAGAGCAGGGCGATGGCGGTGGACACGGCGTGCGGGCGCTCTGCAGCCATGATGCCCACTCGCGCCGGTGCGCGTGTTCAGCGCACCCCCAGCCACTTGTGGGTCTGCAGGCTCAGGCGCCAGGCGGGGTGATGACGCACGTAGTCGATCGCCAGGGCCTGACCGGCGGGACAGTCCCAGCCCGGCTGCAGCAGCAGCAGCGGTGCTGCGACCTCGCCGCGGCCGGCCGTGGCCTCGCGGGCCATGGCCTC
>RFPK01000156.1 GCA_009926195.1 Synechococcaceae bacterium WB4_1_0192
AGTTTCCAATCAATAGGTGTCACCAGCGAGTGGTGACGATTTAACACCGTTGCATTTGCAACAATCGAATACTGAGTTTCCAATCAATAGGTGTCACCAGCGAGTGGTGACAGCCAGATTGCCGACATTGGCGGCAGGTGCGCCATCATGTTTCCAGTCAATAGGTGTCACCAGCGAGTGGTGACCGGTTGAAGTTATCAGCGTCATGGGAGCTGATCTTGCAAGTTTCCAATCAATAGGTGTCACCAGCGAGTGGTGACTGCTATCGCAACTTGCCAAGCACAGCGGCAGAACCGTGTTTCCAATCAATAGGTGTCACCAGCGAGTGGTGACCCGTCCCATGGTATCATTAACAAGTCAACCGCAAACGAGTTTCAAATCAATAGGTGTCACCAGCGAGTGGTGACTGCTGACGCTAAGTATAAAGAAGCGGAAGCGGAAGTGTTTCCAATCAATAGGTGTCACCAGCGAGTGGTGACGAGGCAACGGGCGATCTTGCCGGCTGGCATGGTTACCGTTTCCAATCAATAGGTGTCACCAGCGAGTGGTGACGAGACTTCAAGGTCTCCGGACTGCACGCCCGACTGGCTGGTTTCCAATCAATAGGTGTCACCAGCGAGTGGTGACTACAATTAACAAGCAACCGAACGGAGACCACCATGGTTTCCAATCAATAGGTGTCACCAGCGAGTGGTGACTATTGGCAGGGCAGGCCAGGTATCACGAGGCCATGAGTTTCCAATCAATAGGTGTCAGCGACCTCGCCGCCGCCCGCGCCCGCGTCGACCGCGCCATCGCCCTCGAGCCGAGCTTCCGCGAAGCCGCCGCCACGGACCCCGATCTCGCGCCGCTGCGGGGGTGCGCGCTCAGATCACGACATCACGAATGCCAGGCGTGGCAACGGGTCTGCCGAGATTCACGATCCGCGCGCAGGAGGGCCGGCCCCTCATCAGACCGGACTCGATCACACACCCTCCTGGACGCGCACCCTTTAACCGTCCAGAAGCACGCCAATCCAGGGCCATCCGCACCTTCCCCGGCCGTAGTTATGCACGCAGTGCATAACTACTGACAACGCTCAGGCCGCCAGCTAGAAATCCTGCATGACCTACACAGCCGCCACCTTTGCGCCTGTTCAGAGCTTCATCAGCTCGTCGCGCAAGTTGCGCGATCTCTACGGCAGCTCCCTGCTCCTCTCCCATCTCGCTCGCGCCATCGCCGCTGACGCCAGCCAGCGGGGCTTCACCGTGATCAGCCCCGCTTCGATCAGCAGTTCCCGAGGCGTTCCCAACGTTCTGGTGATCCACGGCGACTATCGCCATGGCCATGCCCGCGAGGCCCTACAGACCAGTTGGCAGCGGCTGCTGCAGGCCTGTCGCCTCTGGCTGGAGCAGGAGCTGCCCCAGCTGCAGTTTCAGTGGGACCAGAGCTGGAAGGCCTGTGGTCTGCACACCTGGGAGCTGTTCCATGGCCAGGGCACCACGATCAGCCAGGCCCGCCAGGCCCTGGCCGTGAACAAGCAGCAGCGCGATTGGTCCGTACCCAACTGGACCGGCGAGAGCTCCACCCTCTCCTCCGCCGAAGCCGTGGTGTGGCCGGAGATGGGGGCGGTGCGGGATCCGCGCCGGATTCCCATCGGCCTGATCAGCGAGGAAGCCCGGGCCTTCCTGCACCGCCTGCGTTCCCATCCAGCGCTGGGTGAAGCCTTTGCCGCCCCCAACGAGGAGATCTCGCTCACCGAGCTGGTGAAGCGGCTGGTGACCTACCCCGCTGTCGCCCTCACCGCCTTTGCCACCGATCACGACCCCGTTCCCGCCCTCGCGGAGTTGATTCCCGAGCGCTTTCAGGCCACCAGCGCCGGCGGCCCACAGGCTGAGCAGCCGGACACCGTTGTGTGGTTTCAGGCCACCACCGCGCCCGGCGCCCCTGACCCCGCGGAAGCCGAAGCGTTGAGCCGCTTCAGCGCAGCGATGCGCGCCTGGGCCGCCAGCCTCTACAAGGAGGTGCCACGCCGCTTTCCGGGGAAGGCCACCGTTGTCTACGCCGGTGGTGATGATCTGTTCGGTGCCCTGCATGAATCCGCCCCAGGCCGCAGGGATCTGGCTCCGGAGGATCTATGGGCCTGGCTGAATGGCTTTCCAGCCCTCTGGAGCAACCATCAGTTCAGCGATCTCACCGTATCGATGGGTGTGGTCTGGGCGGATGCGCAGGTTCCACAGCGCGAGGCACTACAGCACGCCCGTGATGCCGAAGCAACCGCCAAGGCCCGCGGCAAGAACCGTTTTGCTCTCCGGTTGGTCTACGCCGGTGGTAACCATCTCGAATGGAGCTGCCCCTGGGCCTGGTTGCAGCCGATCCTCAGCCATTACACCGATCGTGAGGGGCGCAGCCTCCGCTTCAGCAGCGCTGGCCGCCCCCCGACCTGGCGTCACCTGGCGGAAGACCTGCAGTGGTTGAAGGGCCGCCAGGCGCTCACATCCGCCAGGGCGCTCTGGCAGGTCTATTTCCCGGCCCTGGAGCTTCCACCCAGCCGTGCTGGGTCCGTTGCCTTCCGCGCCACAGCAGAGCAACCTGGAGCCGCTGGGTCTGCTCTACGGCTCCAGTGGCCGCCTGCTCTCGCCGCAGGCACTCACCGGCCGCGCCAGCGAACACTTTCCGCCCGACTCCCCCGCCTGCGCTGGCCTGCTGGCCAGCCGGCTCGATCGCGCGGAACTCTGGGATCTCCATACGGCAGGCCCCTTCTGGCTGCATCCCGAGCAGGGCCTGATGCTGCCCGCACCGCTCACCCTGCTGCAGGAACGCAGCCCCGCCGGGGCTCGCTTCAGCAGCCGTCGCCTGGCCTGGATCGAGGGCGATGGTGCCCTGAGCCCCAGTGGCTGGCGTCCCGACGATGGCCTGGATCCACCCCGCAAGCCACCCAGCGGCGGTTGGATTGCCCTCAGCGACTGGCCTCGCCTGGCCCAGCCCGGTGAGCTGATTCCCATCCACGACAACCCCTGGCGGGCTGTGCCGCACCTGCATCCCAGGCTTCAGGACGATCAACGCGTCAGCGCCGGTGAGGGCGCCCTGTTCCTGGACTATGGGATTGCCCTGGAACCTGGGGTGATGCTGGCTTACCTCAGCAGCCATACCGTTCCAGCGGGTGTCTATCGCTTCGGTGGCGAAGGCCATCTGGTGCAGCTGCACCGCCAGGCACCGCCGGAGCTGTTGCAGGCGCTGCTGTCTTGCCCGCTCACGCCACCCTTCGCCCTGATCACACCAGGCGTGTGGGGTGGGCCGAAGCTGTCGCTGCGCGAGCCGATCGATACCAGCAAGCCGCGGGGGCAGTTCCCCTGGCATCGCGATGGGCAGGCCCCCGGCATCCTCACCACCAAGCCCCGCCCATGGCGCCATCGCCTCGGGCAGGGGGCCAGCCGTGACGACGCCGATCGCCCCGAAGCACAACGCCGGCTCTCCCGCGGACGCTGGGCGGTACCCGCCGGCAGTTGTTATCAGCTACACGGTGATCCGCTCGCACCCTGGTTGCAGTGGGACGCCGGCTGGTTTCCCCGCGAGGGCTACTCCTTCAAGCAACTCGGCACCGCCCTGGCGCTCCCTCTCCATACCCCGCCTTGATCGGTTCAGCCCTGAGCGTTCGCTCAGATCCGAGCCACATCCACTCCAATTCCGCCGATGTACGCACGACGCTACGGCCTGATCCGAACCCTGGCCCCCCTGCATGTCGGGGCCTCAGCCGGTGAAGAAGCCGGCAATCTCAACCTGATCTTCCGCGATGCCTTCACCCAGACGGGCATCATTCCCGGCAGTTCCATCCGCGGCCGCTTCCGCGCCGACATGCGCCGGCGTGGAGGTGAAGACAGGCGTGAAACCAACCATTGGTATGGCAGCGAGGCCGGTGCCGCCGAGATCAGGTTCTTCAACCTTGGTTTCATGGAGGTGAAGCCAACGCCAGGCCTGGACGACTGGATCCCGCCGGAGCTCAGGGATGAGATCCCGGCAGACAGACTGGTGGTGGTCGATGATGCCGCCATCGGACTGATTCACGACATGGCGCTCTATCGCCAGAGCCGGGTCAAACTCGCCGATGACATGAAGAAGGTGGATGGTGGTGCCTTCTTCAATGTGGAAGCCCTCCCGGAAGGAAGCCTGCTGATCTTCCCCCTCGCCCTCAAGGCAGCTGACGCTGGAGACTGGCAGCCGTTCACGGGCCGGAGCAGGCAGGAGTTGTATTTCGGCGGCCTGGAGAGTGTTGGCTTTGGTCGCTGCGAGGTCACGCTCGTCAACCCCGAAGCCAAGGAGGTGAACTGATGGCCTGGCATCCCTACGACCTGGACCATCTCGCCCAGGAAATCGTGCTGAAGGCACGGCACAAGGACCCTGACAGCCTCAATCAGGCTTATAAAATGCGTGCGGCCTGCGCCTATGGCCTCGAGCGCTTCTGGGGTGAACACCTCCGTCTTGCCGGCAAGGAAGCCAACAAGGCCCAGTTCGTTGCCGATGTGTGGAGTGGCTTTGTCGGCATCATGGCCAGAGCCGGGGTGATCCTGCCGGGTGAGATGCTCAGCAATCAGGCCTCCGAAGCAGAGATCCAGGCGGTTGCCGAACAGCTCTGGCGCATTCCACCGGATCAGCAGCAAGCGCCTCTGGCTGTCCTCACGGCGTTGTGTGATGCGGTGGTGTGGTGGACGCAACGGCTCAAGACCAGGGGAGGTGCCGACTGATGGGCTCGAAACGTCGCCGCGGCACGGGTGGTCCCTCCCGCCAGAACAGGCCACCGCAGCCTTCGCCTTCGCCCCCGGCGCCGCCACCGCAGCCCACCGCGCCAGCGGTGAGTATCCGGGCAGCAGCTGCACCAGCAACGCCGCTGCTGGATGCACTCCGGCAGGCTGGCCAGTCTGAATCCCTTGAGCCTGAGCAGTGCCGCAGGGTGCCGATGGAATACCGGGCCCAGCTGCCAGGGCGCTGCCAGCGCCAACGGATTCAGAAGCCCAAGAATCCACCGCCCGGTTGGCAATCCGATATCCAGAGATGGATCAATGAGTGGGTG
>RFPK01000157.1 GCA_009926195.1 Synechococcaceae bacterium WB4_1_0192
GGTGGTGACAATCGCCTGGGGTAGTCCAGCGGACGCCGCAGCGCCGATCAGGCGGGCCACACCGGGGCGGAGCCGCAGCTCACCAGCAGCCATCAGGGCTACGTAGTGCCGTTGCTTATCGGCCTGGAGGGCCTGCACCCGGTCACGATCCGGAGGACGCCCCTCCATCCGGGTCAGGAAGTGGCTGATCCGCTCGCGACCACCGCTGATGCGCAGCAGCTCCTGATAGGTAGCAATGTCCCAGTGCCAGGGCAGAGCGGCATCTGCGAAGGCGCGGTTGAAGGCACGGCGATGGCCATCGAGCTCCGTTTCGGCCAGCGTGCCGTCCACATCCCAGAGCAGCGCCGCCGGCTGGATCGTCATCGCCCGTGCAGATCGGCGCGCACCCTACGCGGGGCGGCGGACACTGGTCCGTCCTGCGCCCACCACCCACAATGACTGTTGTGAAAGGACCGTTGTGAAAACCGTTGCCGTGACACGCTTCGCCATTGAGGCTGCCGATGTCTGAGCAACGCTGGCAGCTCCCTGCAGCGGTCACGCTCAGCGACGAGCTGCGCGGCCTCGGGCTGCCCGATCCGCTTCTGGCGCTGCTGTTGCGCCGGGGGCACCACAGCAAGGCGGCCATCGAAACGCTGCTCGATCCACCCGCCGCGCCCGATCCCCACAGGCACTTCCGCCAGCTGCGTGCGGCGGTGCAACGGCTGCGTCAAGCCTGCTGCGACGCTGAAGCGGTGGCGATCTGCGGTGACTACGACGCCGATGGCATGACCAGCACAGCCCTGCTGGTGGGCCTGCTGCGCCGGCTCGGTGCCAGGCCGGTGGCGGCCATCCCCAGCCGTCAGGACGACGGCTACGGGCTCAACAGCGCCATGGTGGAACGGCTGGAGGCGGAAGGGATCCGCCTGCTGGTGACGGTGGACAACGGCGTGGCGGCCCGCGAGGCCCTGGAGCGGGCCGCGGCGCTGGGGGTGGAGGTGGTGATCACCGATCACCACACCCTGCCGCCGGAGCTGCCGCCCTGCCTGGCCCTGCTGCACCCGGCCTGCACGCCCGCGGATTCGCCCTACCGCGGCCTGGCAGGCGTGGGGCTGGCGACGGTGCTGGCCCAGGCCCTGGCCCGCTCCTGCCGCGCCACCGCTGAGCAGGCCCTGGCCCTGGATCTGTTCTGCATCGGCACGATCGCCGACATGGCACCGCTGCTGGGGGTGAACCGCCGCTGGCTGATCGACGGCCTGCCCCACCTGAGGCAGAGCAGCCTGGTCGGCCTGCAGGCGCTGCAGCAGGTGGCCGGTCTCGATGACGGCGCCATCGACGCCACGGCCGTGGGGTTCCAGATCGCCCCGCGGATCAATGCGGTGGGTCGGCTCGGAGATCCGCGCCTGGTGGTGGAGCTGCTCACCACCGATGACAGCGAACAGGCCCTTGAACTGGCGCGCCAGTGCGAAGCGCTCAACCGCCAGCGCCGCGAGCTCTGCGATGCGATCGAAGCGGAGGCGCGGGCGCTGGTCGAAGCGGACGGAGAGCAGCGAAGCCCGTTCCTGCTGCTCGCCCAGAGCCACTGGCACCACGGCGTGATCGGCATCGTGGCGGCGCGACTGGTGGAGCACTACGGATTGCCGGTGGCCCTGCTGGCCGGCGAAGGCGATGGTCGGCTGCGGGCCTCGGTGCGGGCGCCGAGCGGCTTTGCGGTGGATGCAGCGCTGCAGTCCTGCAGCGCCCTGCTCGAACGCCATGGCGGCCACCCGGCGGCAGGTGGATTCACGGTGCGCGCCGATCACCTCGCAGCCCTGCATGAGCAGCTGAACACCCTGGCGGAGCGGTGGCTGGAGCGGCAAGGCAGCAGCGCCCTGCTGGAGCCGGAAGCGTTGGTGACCCTCGCGGATCTGACGCCGGGGTTCTGGCGGGAACTGCAACGGCTGGAGCCCTTCGGCATCGGTCACCCCACGCCACTGCTCTGGAGCAGCCGCTGCCGGGTGGTGCAGCAGCGCGAACTGCGGGGCGGCCACCTCCAGCTCACCCTGGAACAGCAGGGGGTCAACGCCCGGGCGATCGCCTGGCGCTGGCAGGGGGAGCAGACCCTGCCGGCAGAGCTGGATGTGGCCTTCCACCTGCGCCTCAATCGCTGGCAGGGAAAGGAACAGCTGCAGCTTGAGCTACGCGGGCTGCGCGCCAGCAGCAGCGACACCCTGGTGCTGCAGCGGCGCCAGCGGCGCTACCTGGTGCGCAGGGACGGGGACATGCTGGTGATCCGCAACGCCGCCGGCGAGGAACTGCGCGGCAGGCCCAGCACCGACGACGGAGGTGCGCTTGAGGTGGAGCACCCCCAGGCGGGCCACCCCTACGTGCGCTCGCTGCTGCAGGAGGCGGCCATGGCCCTGGGACTGACGGCCTGAGCCGCGCACTGGCCGGAGCGGAGCCGGGCGGGGCCCGTCCAGAACCTCATAAAAAACCGGCCGCTGACGCGGCCGGTGGAGGTGATGCCTTGGGGGAGCATCTCCCCCTGAGGCAGGGGTGCCGATTTCAGAGGGCGCCGCGGCGATAGAAGAGGATGAAGATCACAGCCGGACCGGCGATGGTGATCAGGAACAGGGCAGCGAAGTTAGCGATCAGATGGAAGTCGATTCCCATGGGAGAACGGCGCGGCTGCACGAATCGTGCTCCACACTACGGGCCCACTGGGGTCTGGCCAGGGCAACGTCCCGGGCTCTGTGACGGGTTGTCACAGCGATGGGAGTGCCGGCCATGAACGAACAGCTGCACTGGCGCTGCATCAGCGGCTGCGGCTCCTGCTGTCGGCTCGATCCTGGCGAGCGCAACGAAGCCCTGGAGGCGCTCAGCCCTGCACAACAGGAGCAGTACCTGGCGATGGTGGGGCCGGATGGCTGGTGCATCCACTTCGACACCGGCTCCAGCACCTGTCGTATCTATGAGGATCGGCCGATGTTCTGTCGGGTGGAAAACCTGGCCTCCCTGTTCGCCGTCCCACCGGAGGAGGCCAATGCCTTCGCGATCGCCTGTTGTCGCCAGCAGATCCGCAGCGAACACGGTGGTCGTGGCATGGTGATGAAGCGCTTCGAGCAGGCGATCCGCCAGCCTGATGAGCCGCGTTCCTGATCTGGGCTTCGCCCGTCCAGCGCCTCGATGTCCGATCAGCCCCAAGCCGGCCAACCGCAGGCCAGCCAGTCGCCAACCGGCGCTCCGGCCACCACGCCAACGACGCCCAGCGAAACGTCCGCCGGCAGCTTCGGCGCCGTGTTCCTGACCAGTTTCACCACGGTGTTCCTCGCGGAACTCGGCGACAAGACACAGCTGGCCGCCCTGCTGCTCTCGGCCGAGTCGGGGCGACCCGTGGTGGTCTTCATCGGTGCCTCCCTGGCGCTGATCAGTTCAAGCCTGGTGGGAGTGCTGCTGGGACGTTGGCTGTCGCGGGTGCTGCCCCCTCAGCAACTGGAGCGGATGGCCGGGATCCTGATGATCGCCCTCGGGCTCTGGCTCGGTCGCCAGGCCGCCATGACCATGCTTCCACCGACCTGAACCGCACCGCCATGCAACTGCCCCTGCTCGCCTCGACGTTCCTGACCGTGTTCCTGGCGGAGCTCGGCGACAAGACGCAGCTGGCGATCGTCACGATCAGCGGGACCTCCAGCCGCAGCGGTGCCGTGTTCGCCGGCAGCGCCGCCGCCCTCGTGCTGGCCAGCCTGCTGGGGGCCGGGGCCGGCGGTTCCCTGGCCAGCGTGATCCCGCCCAATGCCCTGCAGCTGGCGGCCTCCGTCGGATTTCTGGTGATCGGCGGCCGGCTGCTGCTGCTCTCCGTGCGCCGGGAGGACGACGGGGGCGGTGACGAAGACGGGTCAGCGGCTGTCTAGATTGGTCGTGCTGATCAAGACGTCCGGGGCGTTGGCCGTCCCAGGCAGCGATGACCAGCACGCCGGTTCCGGGGTTCTTCAGTCGTGATTGCCCCTGCAGTAGTGCCCCCGACGAGCCGACCGCACGAGAGATCGCTCCTCACCCCCATGAAGTTCACGGTCGCTGACCTGATCGACCAGCTGCCGGCCCAGGAGGCCCTCAGCCTGGCGACGCTGCAGAACGCCCTCGGCCTGGCCGGCGACGCGGAACGCGAGCAGCTTCGCATCGCCCTCGATGCCCTGGCCAAGGTGGGTGTCCTCGCCGAATCCGAACAGGGCATCAGCCGGGTTCAGGACGAAGGGCTGATCGAGGCGCGCCTGCGCTGCAGCAGCAAGGGTTTCTGCTTTGCCCTGCGGGAGGATGGTGGGGAGGACATCTACATCCGCGACAACCAGCTCAACCACGCCTGGAACGGCGATCGCGTGCTGGTGCGCGTGACCCGCGAAGGGGGCCGCCGCCGTTCGCCCGAAGGGGGCGTGCAGTGCATCCTCGAACGGGCGACCACGAGCCTGCTCGCCCACGTTGAGCAGCAGAACGAGCGGCTGGTGGCGGTGCCCCTCGACGACCGCCTGCTCACCGTGGTGGAGCTCCCGAGCGAGGACGCCACGCACCTCAAGCCCGCCGACGAGGCTGTCGTGGAGGTCAGGGTGGACCGCTTCCCGGTCGGTCAGCTGCCTCCCCAGGGACACGTGGCCCGCAGCCTGGCCGTGAACGCGGGTCCGGAGGCGGACCTCGACCTGCTGCTGACCAAACACGGCCTGCGCGAGCAACCCGCCGCTCCGAAGGCCACCAGCAAGACCCTGGACAGCAAGGATCGCGATGACCTGACGGGGTTGCCGACCCTGCTGCTTGAAGCCTGGCAGGGCACCGAGGCTCCGATCATGCCGGCCGTGTCGCTGGAGACCCTCGACGGTGGTGTCCGGCTCTGGGTCCACGCTCCCGCCGTCGCCGAGCGTGTGGGCTTCGGCAACAGCGGGATCCAGCTGGACCCAACGCAGAACGCCTCCGCCTTCTCCCGCAGGAAGCTGTCCAGGTTGTTGCCGAAGCCCACACGCTCGGCGACGGCGGGAGCGTGGACCCAGAGCCGGACACCACCGTCGAGGGTCTCCAGCGACACGGCCGGCATGATCGG
>RFPK01000158.1 GCA_009926195.1 Synechococcaceae bacterium WB4_1_0192
GCGGAGTTCGATCCCTACGAGGGCTACGACGACATGTTCGGCGGCAACTGGACCTGAGGCGCTGGCCCTCAGCCATCAGCAGATCCGCCATCAGCAGATGCGTGGCAGCTGCTCGCCGCTGCCCAGCTCCAGCGGCCTGCGCACCCCCAGCTCGCCGCGCAGGCACACCGGGTGCAGTCGCTCCAGGGCTGAGGCCCGGCTGAGGGGGCCGAGCGCCGTGCCGATGCGGCGGGCCTGCGGCTGAAAGCGCTGCAGCAGCGCCAGGGCCGCCTCCGCCTGGGGCTCCGGCAGCAGCACCACCATCCGCCCCTCATTGGCCATGGCCAGTGGATCCAGCCCCAGCAGGTCGCAGGCGCCCGCCACCGCCGGATGCAACGGGATCGCTGGCTCCTCCAGTTCGATGCGGCAGCCGGCGCCGCGGGCGATCTCATCGATGGCGCCGGCCAGGCCGCCGCGGGTCAGGTCCCGCAGGCAGTGCGGCGTCAGCCCCGCCGCCAGCAGCGCCCGCACCGGTTCCAGCAGCGGCGCCAGGTCGCTCTCCAGATCGGTGCTCAGGCCAAGCTCGCCCCGGGCCGCCAGGATCGCCAGGCCGTGGCGGCCCAGGTCGCCGCTCACCAGCACCGCATCGCCGGGGCGCACGGCGCCGGGGTGGATCGTCAGCGGCCCCTCCAGCCGGCCAATGGCGCTGGTGTTGATGTAGATCCCGTCCGCCTGGCCCCGCTCCACCACCTTGGTGTCGCCGGTAACCACCGGCACCCCGCAGGCCTCGGCCGTGGCGCGGATCGAGGCGATCACCCGCCGCAGCGTGGCGATCGCTAGCCCCTCCTCCAGGATCAGGGCCAGGCTCAGGGCCACCGGCGTGGCGCCGGCCATCGCCAGGTCGTTGAGGCTGCCGCACACCGCCAGCCGGCCGATGTCGCCCCCCGGGAACAGCAGCGGCCGCACCACGAACGAATCGGTGCTGAAGGCCAGCCGGCCCGGCTGGTGCGGCAGAAGTGCCGCATCGTGCAGCACTCCATCGGCCGGCCCGAAGGCCGGCAGCAGCAGCTCCTGGATCAACTGCTGGCTGAGACGACCCCCGCCGCCGTGGCCCAGGCTGATCCGGCCGTCCTCGTCGCCATCGGGCCCCGCCATCGCTCAGCCCCCGTAGCGGTGGTAGGCGGCGCAGGCCCCCTCGCTCGACACCATCGGTGCCCCCAGCGGCGTGTCCGGCGTGCAGGCGCGGCCGAAGTGCGGGCACTGCCTCGGGCGCAGTCGGCCCTGCAGCACCAGGCCGGCCGGGCAGGGGGGCGTGGCGTGGCTGGCTGGTGCCGGCGGCCCTGGTGCCGGCGTGGCCAGGCGATCGAAGGGGGGGCGCAGCCGGAAGCCGCCGGCGCGGATCACCCCCAGGCCGCGCCAGGGGGTGTCGACGATCTCGAACACCTGCCGCAGCAGGGCCTGGCCGCTGGTGTTGCCGGCTGGTCGCGCCGCCCCGGGGTAGGCGTTCTCCAGCCGGTGCTCGCCCGCCTCCAGCTGCTGGATGCAGGCGTGGATGCCCCGCAGCAGCTCCGCGGTGCTGAAGCCGGTGATCACGATCGGCCGGCGGTGCCGTGCCACCAGCGGCCCGTACTCCGCCTCCCCCATCACGGTGCAGACATGGCCCGCCGCCAGCACCGCCTGCACCTGCTGCTCCCCCGCGCCCAGCAGCTGATCGAGCACCGGCGGCACGCGCACGTGGCAGATCAGCAGCTCGAGGTTGGTCCGTCCCTCCGCCAGGGCTCGCCGCGCCAGCAGCGCCGTCGCCGGCGCCGTGGTCTCGAAGCCCACCGCCAGGAACACCACCCGCCGCCCGGGGTTGTCGCGGGCGATCGCCAGCACGTCGAGCGGGGCGTAGACGACTCGCACGGCCCCGCCGCGGGCCCGCACCTGCAGCAGATCGCGGCCCGCGCTGCCGGGCACCCGCAGCATGTCGCCATAGGAGCAGAGGATCACATCGGGCTGGCTGGCCAGGGCGATCGCCTGGTCGAGCCGCTCGCTGGCGGTGACGCAGACCGGACAGCCGGGGCCATGGATCAGGCGGATTCGATCCGGCAGGAGGCGGTTGAGGCCATGGCGCAGCAGGGCGTGGGTCTGGCCGCCGCACACCTCCATCAGCGTCCACGGCCGGCGGCAATCGGCCCGGATCGCCGCCAGCAGCTCCTGCGCCTCGCTCATCGGTCGGCTGGCGGTGGTGCCGCCAGCCGCTGGTAGAGCCGCCAGCGCTCCTGCAGCTCCGCCTGGGCTTCGCGGCAGAGCTCCTCGCGCAGCGGCTGGAAGCGGCCCTCCCCAGCCAGCGCCTCGGCCAGCGGCAGGCGGGGGCCGCCGCAATCCAGCACCAGCGGCGCCAGGCCCCGTTCGCGCCGGCGCGGGTCGTGGCGGTAGAGCAGCCAGCGGCCCGAGGCCACCGCCAGCCGCTGCTGCGTCATCCCATCGGCCATGGCGATGCCGTGGGCGATGCAGTGCGAATAGGCCAGGATCAGCGAGGGCCCCGGGTAGGCCTCCGCCTCCAGGAACACCCGCAGCGTGTGCGCATCGCGGGCGCCCATCGCCACGCTGGCCACATAGACGTGGCCGTAGCTCATCGCCATCAGGCCGAGGTCCTTCTTGGCGGTGGTCTTGCCGCCGCTGGCGAACTGGGCCACGGCGCCCTTGGGGGTCGCCTTCGACATCTGTCCGCCGGTGTTGGAGTACACCTCGGTGTCCAGCACCAGCAGGTTGACGTCCTGCGAGCCGGCGATCACCTGATCGAGGCCGCCGAAGCCGATGTCGTAGGCCCAGCCATCGCCGCCGACGATCCAGACGCTGCGGCGGACCAGATCATCCGCCAGCTGCAGCAGCTCCCGCACCGGATCGCCGTTCCCTTCGCCGCCACCGGCCTCCTGCTCCGCCTGCAGCCGGCGGCGCAGAGCCGCCACGCGCTGCCGCTGCTCGTGGAGCCCGGCCTCATCGCGCTGGTCCGCCTGCAGCAGTCCATCCACCAGCGCCTGCGGCAGCCGCCCGTCGCCCGCCAGGTGTCGCAGCAGCTGCCCAGCGCGGTCGCGGCGCTGATCCAGCCCCAGCCGCAGTCCGAGGCCGAACTCGGCGTTGTCCTCGAACAGCGAATTGCTCCAGGCCGGTCCGCGGCCCTCGCCGTTGCGGCTCCAGGGGGTGGTGGGCAGGTTGCCGCCGTAGATCGAGGAGCAGCCGGTGGCGTTGGCGATCACCATCCGATCGCCGAACAGCTGGCTGGCCAGCCGCAGGTAGGGGGTTTCGCCGCAGCCGGCGCAGGCGCCCGGGAATTCGAACAGGGGCTGCAGCAGCTGCAGCTGGTGCACCTGGGCGGGGTTCAGGGCCAGCCGGTCTGGATCGCTCAGCTGCAGGAAGAAGTCCCAGTGGCGTTGGCCCTGCTCGCGCAGCGGACGCTGCGGCGCCATCGCCAGCGCCTTGCGGGGCCCCTCCGGCTCCCGCGCCGGGCAGATCGTCACGCACAGCTCGCAGCCGGTGCAGTCCTCCGCCGCCACCTGGATCGTGAAGGTCTGACCGCTCCAGTGGTGGTCGCGCGCCGGGGCGCTGCGGAAGCCTTCGGGTGCCTGCTCGAGCGCCGCGGGCTCCGCCACTTTGGCGGCGGGCGGTGCCGGTGGGGAAGCTGCCATCGCAGGGCAGGGCGCTCACCGGCAGGGCATCGGCGCGGCGCTGCAGCTGCGGCAGCACCAGCTCCCGCACCGCTGGCGGCGGCCGGCAGGGGCAGGGGCGGCAGGGGTGCGCTGTTGTTTGTCGCGGTGGTCGCGCTGCTAGCGCCCGCCGCCGGAATCGCCAGCTCCTGCAGGCTTGCCAGGGCCTCCTCCAGCACCGCCAGGTTGGCCTGCACCACCGCTTCCCCCTTGTCGCCGTAGCGCTGCCGGATCGCCGCGCGCAAGGCCGTCAGCGCCTGCGGCAAGGGCATCAGCTCCGTCACGGCGAAGAAGCAGGCCTGCATCGCCGTGTTCAGGCGCGGCCCGAGGCCATGGGCCGCGGCGATGGCGCTGGCCGGCACGGTGAACACCCGCAGCCCCAGCCGGAGGATCTGCGCCTGCACCCGCGGTGGCAGTTGGCTCCAGTCCTGCTCCGGCGGCCAGGGGCTGTTCAGCAGCAAGGGAGTGATGGCTGACGTCATCGTCGATGCCGATCGTGAAGTGGTTGCGGGGCGAGGGGGCCGCCAGGTTGTCGAACACCGCCCTGGCCATCGCCGGCGTGAACTCCTTCGAGGCCAGGCCAAAGCGGCCTCCCACCACCAGGGGCACCGGCCCGTCGCGGTCGCCGCCCCGGCGCCAGTGCTCCGCCACCGCCGCCTGCACGTCGAGATGGAGCGGTTCGGCGAAGCTGCCCGGCTCCTTGCAGCGGTCGAGCACGGCGATGCGGCGCGTGCTGGCCGGCAGGGCCGCCACGAGGGCCGCGGCGGCCAGGGGGCGGAACAGCCGCACCTTCAGCACCCCCACTCGTTCGCCGTTCTCGATGAGGGCCCGGGCGGTTTCCGCGGCGGTCTCGCAGCCGGAACCCATCAGCACCAGCACCCGTTCGGCCTCGGGATGCCCCTCGTAGTCGAGCAGCCGGTACTGGCGCCCCGTCAGCGCTGCGAAGCGGTCCATCGCCGCCTGCACATGGGCCGGGGCCGCCTCCTGGAAGGGGTTCACCGCTTCGCGGGCCTGAAAGGCCAGGTCCGGGTTCTGGCTGGTGCCGCGCAGCTCGGGGTGATCGGGCGAGAGGCCGCGGGCGCGATGGGCGGCGATCAGCTCCTCGTCGATCAGGGCCCGCAGCGTGGCGTCGCTGATCAGCTCCACCCGCTGGATCTCATGGGAGGTGCGGAAGCCGTCGAAGACATGCAGCAGCGGCAGCCGGGCCGCCAGGCTGGCGGCGGTGGCGATCGCGGCGAAGTCGCCCGCCTCCTGCACGCTGGCGGCGACCAGCAGGCCGCAGCCGGTGCCGCGGGCGGCCATCGCATCGCTGTGGTCGCCGCCAGCGTGCAGGAG
>RFPK01000159.1 GCA_009926195.1 Synechococcaceae bacterium WB4_1_0192
CACCGGAGCGGCCCTGCTGGGGCTGAACGCCGTTCCCGTGGCGGTGGAGGTGGATATCGCCCCTGGGCTGCCGGGGCTGCTGATGGTGGGCCTGGCCGATGCGGCGGTCCAGGAATCGCGGGAGCGGGTGCGGGCAGCACTGCGCAACAGCGGCCTGCGCATGCCCCTGACGCGGGTGATCGTGAACCTGGCACCGGCGGACCTGCGCAAGGAAGGGCCCGCCTTCGATCTGCCGATCGCCCTGGCGGTGCTGGCGGCCAGCGGCCAGCTCAATCCAGGCACCCTGACCGGCGTCTGGTGTGCCGGCGAACTGGGGCTCGACGGGCGGCTGCGGCCGGTGCGAGGAGCCCTGGCCCTGGCTCTGGCGGCCCGGCAGGCCGGTGCCCGGGCCCTGCTGCTGCCGGCCGCCAATGGGGCCGAAGCCACCCTGGTGGACACGCTGACGGTCTGGCCCGCGCAGGATCTGGGCGAAGCCCTGGCCTGGCTGTCGGAGCCAGGTCGGGCGGCAGCGGTCCAGGCCGCACCAGTCGAGGCGCAGGCCGATGCGCAGGCGGTGGCGCCGCTGGAGGGGCTCGACCTGGCCGATGTGCGGGGCCAGCGCCATGGCCGACGAGCCCTGGAGATCGCCGCGGCCGGTGGCCACCACCTGCTGCTGGTGGGCCCACCCGGCAGCGGCAAGACGATGCTGGCGCGGCGGCTGGCGGGACTGCTGCCGCCGCTGAACCGGGAGGAGCGCATCGAGCTCACCCTGCTCTATTCAGTAGCGGGGCAGTTGCCCGGGGCCGGGTCTGCCGGCAACCTCATCCAACGGCGCCCCTTCCGGAGCCCGCATCACAGCTGCTCCAGCGCCGCCCTGGTGGGGGGCGGCAACCTGCCGCGGCCGGGGGAACTCTCCCTTGCACACCATGGCGTGCTGTTTCTTGATGAGTTGGCGGAATTCCGACGCGATGTGTTGAACCAGCTGCGCCAGCCGCTGGAGGAGGGAGAGCTCTGGCTGAGCCGAGCGCGACAAAGGCTGCGCTATCCATGCGCGGTGACCCTGGTGGCCGCCTGCAACCCCTGCCCCTGCGGCTGGCATGGCGACCCGGAGCGCACCTGCAGCTGCGGAACCGGGCTGCGCCAGCGCTACTGGGGCCGCCTGTCGGGCCCACTGCTGGATCGCCTCGATCTGCAGGTGGTGATGCAACGGCTGGAGGCAGGGGTGCTGGCGCCCCGCAGCAACGGCCGCGCCCCGGGCCCCGGAGAACAGGAAGAAGACAGTCGGACCGTGGCAGGACGGGTGCAGCTGGCCAGGCAGCGCATGCGTGCGCGGAACCCCGGCCAGGTCTGCAACAGTCGGCTGCAGGGGAATGTGCTGCTGCAGCAGGCTGCGATGAACACCAGGGCCGTGCAGCTCTGGCAGGGGGCGGTCAGCCAACGGCGCCTGAGCGCCCGAGCCGCCGAGCGGGTGCTGCGGGTGGCCCGCACGATCGCCGATCTGGAGGGAACGGCAACGGTTGGAACCGGCGCAATCGCCGAGGCACTCAACTACCGCAGCTTTGATCAGGCGCTTTGACCACCTGCTTCGTTCCCGCCCGTGGAGCCCGAAGGGTTGAGGCCGAGTTGGAGCAGGCCGCTGATAAGCAGCCCGTCGCCGCAGCTCAGCGACGGCGACGACGTTGCTGGGCCTTGCGCTTGTACTTCTCGGTGGGGGTCTCGTGGTGGCGCAGACGCTTCAGGTCAGCGAAGATTCCGGCCTTGGACACCTGACGCTTGAAGCGGCGCAGCGCCGACTCGATGCCTTCGTTTTCGCCGACGGTGACCTGGGTCATGTCCTAAGCAAGGGTTCTGCAGACGACCGATGGTAGCAAGGCCCCCTCAGGCCACCCTCAGCGGCGCGGCCGCGGGGCCGAGGGCGGCAAGGCCAGCGGCGGGGCCACCGGGGGGCTGGAGCCGGCGGCGGCAGGAGCACTGGCAGGGGCAACGGCCGTGGTCCGGGCCGCGGGAGCCAGCGGTGTCGCGGGTGTGGAGGATGAGGATGTCGCCGCAGGACTGCCGGCGCCTTCAGGCCAGGCCTCGCGATAGAGGTACACGTGACCGAGGGGGCGGCCACCGAAGCTGCGGCGCATCAGCTTCCAACCCGGCTCAGGGACAAGCAGGAGAAAACCACTGCCGGAGCCACCGGTGCGTGCCACCACCATCTCGGGCCCCGCCCCGGCCTTGGTGGGAATGGCCAGAAGCTGGTTTTCGCCGGGCTGGCGCACGACGCTCAGGCGATACACCGTGGCCAGATCGGTGCCACCCACCCTCACTGAATAGCCGTTGGCATCGATGTAACGGTTGCAGATGCCGGTGAAATCGAAGGTGGCCAGCAATGGGTTGACCACGGCCGGGTTGGCTCCCTCGAGGGCAAAGCACGGGCGCACGGCGCTGCGCTGCTCGTAGATGTTGAGCTGGGCGCGACTGCCATCACCGATCGGGGCTGACACGAGCACGAACTTGCTCTGATCGAGCTCGCTGGTCGCGAAGAGCGATTGAGCGTGCGAAGGCAGGGGGAGCGCCAGCGCCAGGCCCACCAGGGGGAGCGATGCGGCGCCGGCACAGGCCGTGCGGGACAGCGGATGGATCACAGCGGCAGGACGCGGCGGGGCGATCGTAGAAGTGCCCCGCCGTACTGCCAGCCCCTCAGGCGGGCTTGTTGATCCGGATGGCCACCAGCAGGCTCAGCACGGTGCCGGGCAGGGCCAGGCCGAGGATCAGGCGCGTGGTGGCGACGCCGAGGTCCGGATCGCCATAGGCCAGCTCAAACACCGATCCGGTGGCGGCGATGCCCAGGATGCAGGCAAGGGCCAGGAACAGCCCAGCCAGGGGTTTCATCGGCATGGGAACTCCTCAGGCGATCGAGCGGACATCAGCCGGGTCGAAGCCCTGCTCCTTGAGGCCGCTGTTCAGCTTGTCGGCATCGCTGACGCGATCGACGAACAGCACGCCGTTGAGGTGATCCATCTCGTGCTGGATGCAGCGGGCCATCAGGCCATCGGCCTTGAGCCGCTTGGGGCGCCCCATCTCGTCGCGGTAGGCGATGTCGACGACACTGGGCCTGACCACATCGAGGTAGACACCAGGGATGCTCAGGCAGCCCTCCTCGTAGGTGCAGATGCTGCCACCCACGGCGGTGATCTCCGGATTGACCAGCACCAGCGGCGGGCTGGCGGGATCCTCGATCTCGAGATCGATCACCAGCAGCTGCTGATGCACGCCGATCTGGGGAGCCGCCAGGCCGATGCCACGGGCGGCATACATGCTCACCAACATGTCCCGGGCCAGGTCACGCACGGCCTCATCCACCTTGCCGATGCGGCGGGCAGGGGTGCGCAGCACGACATCGCCGAGCTTGTGAATGTCGTAGGGGGGGTTGTCGACCGGCTCCTTGGACACCTGCAGGCGGCCTGAGCGTTCTGCCGAGCGCGCCAACCGGGCGAAGCTACTGGCCAAGACGTCTCCTCGCTGGTTTGGCTCAGGGCGATTCTAGAAGTTGTCCCGGGACCCAGTCGGTGTCAAGCTCCCCCGTCGCCCACTCCAGCGGCAGCACCGCACCGTTACCGGCCGCCCTGGTGGTGGGCCGGACGCCGTCCCTCAAGGAACCGCGGCTTCTGGATGGCTGGCTCTACTGGCTGGAGCAGCGGCCGCACGAACGGGGCCGCACCACCTTGATGCGCCGTCGCGCCGGCAGCAGCGACATCCCCGAAGAACTGACGCCAGGCGACTGGAATCTGCGCTGCCGGGTGCACGAATACGGCGGCGGCGCCTGCAGCATCGGCCACACCGCCCAGCACGGCGCCATCGCCGTGTTCGTGCATGAGGGCGACCGCTGTCTGTGGTGCCTGGATCTTGAACGGACCGGCAGTCCACCGCAGCGCCTGACGGAGCCAGGGGCGGATGGGCGCTTCAGCGGAGCGCTGGGGGGCGGCCTGATCGACGGCCATCGCCAGCGCTGGATCGGCGTGCTGGAGAGCGGCGGCAGCGATCAGCTGGTGGCGGTGCCCCTCAGCGGCGGGGTGCCCGAGGTGCTGCACCAGCCGGCCGACTTCTGCGGCTATCCGGCGCTCAGCCCCTGCGGCCAGCGGCTGGCCTGGGTGGAATGGCGGCAGCCCTGCATGCCCTGGGAGCGCAGCGAACTGTGGCTGGCTGGGCTGAATGGTGCCGGTCAGCTGGAAGAGGCGCGGCCCGTGGCCGGCTCGCGTCCTGGGGACAGGCAAGCGATCTCGGTGTTTCAACCGCTCTGGGCCGGCCACGACTTGGTGGTGGCGAACGACCGCAGCGGCTTCTGGAATCTGGAGATCTGGCCGGATGCCGCCGGCACCGACGGACCGGCCACTGACCATGCCAGCACCGCCTGGCAGGCGCTGCTGCCGATGGCGGCGGAGTTCGCCATGCCCCAGTGGGTGTTCGGCATGGCCACCACCGCCTGGGATGGCGAGCGGCTGCTGGCGATCGCCTGCCAGCGGGGGCGCTGGCAGCTGGGAGAGGTGGTGATGGGCGATGGGGCGGCCCGCTGGCACCCGCTGGCGCAACCCTGCAGCGACCTGGCGGCCCTGACCGCCGAGCGCGGACGCCTGGCCTGCATCGCATCCGCCCCCGATCGACCTGCAGGCCTGCTGGAGCTGGAGCTCGCCAGCGGCCGGTGCCAGCACAGCCCCGCAGCCCCCTGCCCCGTGAACGCGGGGTCGATCAGCGTGCCGGAGGAGCTGTGGTTCGAGGGACACGGCGGCCAGCCCACCCAGGCCTGGTACTACCCCCCGGCAGGCGGCGGCCATGGCCAGGCGCCGCTGCTGGTGAAGAGCCACAGCGGACCCACCGCCATGGCCAGCACCGGCCTGAACCTGGGCATTCAGTTCTGGACCTCCCGCGGCTGGGGCGTGGTGGATGTGAACTACGGCGGCTCCACCGGATTCGGACGCGCCTACCGCGAACGTCTCGATGGCGGGTGGGGTGTGGTGGATGTG
>RFPK01000160.1 GCA_009926195.1 Synechococcaceae bacterium WB4_1_0192
AGAGAAGCCGAGCTGCCTGCCGCCCATCAATCCAGTCCTGGCCTGCGATCACAGGACCATTCTCGCGGAGGCTGGCCTGGTTTTCCAGAGTCTCCCTAATACAAATACCATTCAACGATCAGAAGAAGCTCACAGATCGACCATGAACCGGCTCAAGACAGCAGGCAACTTCTGCACAAGAACTGGGGCATCATCCAGGCATCCATCATCGGCATCAACAGCCGCAGAGTACAGAGATTGATTGAGACAAGCGCCCAGCCAACCATCGGTCAGGCAGCGCAAGCACCGTACAGATGGCGGCGCCGCTCCCGTGCTCACCCCTCATCCCACAGGGCCTGCAACGTCCAGGGGCTGCCCGCCATCAGCCAGAACGACCCATCCACCAGGCGACGACCCTGATCCAGGGCAGCGATCCGCTCCAGATCAGCGGGGCTGAGCTCCAGCGCTGCGGCCGCCAGGTTGTCGCGCAGACGCTCCGGGCTCACCGACTTGGGGATGGTGGAGATGCCGCGCTGCAGGTGCCAGGCCAGCAGCACCTGGGCAGGACTGCAGCCGTGCTCAGCGGCGATCGCCCCGATCACCGGGTTCTGCAGCAGCACCGGTTCATCGACGGCCTTCAGGTGCGGGGGCCGGTCCGGGGAACCGAGCGGCGAATAGGCCGTCAGATGCACGCCCTCACGGGCGCAGACCGCCAGCAGCTCCGGTTGCTGCAACAGCGGGTGCAGCTCCACCTGATTGACCTCCGGCCGCAGCCGGCAGTGCGCCAGCAGATCGAGCAGCTTGCGGCTGGAGAAGTTGCTGACGCCGATGTGACGCGTCAGCCCCGCCGCCACGGCCGCTTCCATTCCCTCCCAGGTGGAGCGAAGCGGCACCTCGGCCGCCGGCAGGAGCTCCTCGGCGGAGGTGGGAAAGCCCACGCCGGGGCGGATCGGCACCGGCCAGTGGATCAGGTACAGGTCGAGTTGCTCAAGGCGCAGGTCATGCAGGGTTCGCCGCAGCGCCGGCTCCACGTTGTCGCGCCCATGGCTGTTGCACCAGAGCTTGGAGGTGATCCACAGCTCGGCGCGCGTCACCTCACCGGCGCTGATCGCATCGGCGAGCGCCGCACCGATCTCCGGTTCGTTGCCATAGATGCTGGCGCAGTCGATGTGGCGATAGCCCAGCCGGATCGCCTCGCGCACCGCCGCGTACACCTGGCCGGGATCGGATTTCCAGGTGCCCAGGCCCAGCAGGGGCATGGTGTCGCCGTTGGCGAAGGCCGCGCTGCGCATCGATGCCATCTGCGGGATGGCCGCAACCTAGGCAGCCGGTCCGGCAACGTCCATCAACCAGGCATCAGCCAGCGTCAGCAGCGCGCCAGCTGCCGCCAGGCCCGCTGCAGCCCGGCCATGCAGTCGCCGCGCATCAGCAGGCCGGCGCCGCCCCACACCAACCGCAGCGGCAGATCGGCCGCTGCCGCCCCTACCTCCCGAACCGGCTCGAAACCCAGCCGCTGGAAGTAGCGCACCAGGCGGCGATGCTGGGCTTCGTCATCGCGGATCGCCAGCAGCCGGGCGCTGCGGCAGGGAGTGCTTTCCAGCGCCCAGGCGAACACGGCACACCAGATCAGCGGGCCCACCCCCTGGGTGAGCGGCCCCTGCACCCGCATCGTGTCGAGCTGCAGGCCGTCGGCCGTGGGCAGCGCCCAACCCTTGAGCTCGCCCAGCAGCAGCGGCGGCTGATCCGGCCGCGCCCGGGCCACCACCACGCGAACGGTCGTCAGCGCCAGCAGCCGCTGCACCCTCAGGCGCAGCAGCAGCCCCCGCTGAGGCTGACCGGAGCCGGCTCCAGCCGGACCGGAACCCCGGCCGCCGCCAGCCGCTCGGGATCGATGTGCAGCACCACCACCTCCGCGGCATCGGCATAGAAGCGCCGCCAGGTGTCCGCCAGCTGATCGGCCTGGCTGGCATGGATGAAGCCCACCTCCGCCAGCGACAGCCCGCGGGTGGAGCGCGAATAGACGCCCGCCTGCCGGGCGGCACGCCACTCCTCGGCCAGGGCCAGGTGATAGAGCCAGCGCGGGGATCGCCAGCGCTGGCGTGGCCCCCAGGGCTGCTCCAGCACCGCCGCCAGCTCCGGCGCATCCAGAAACCGCCGCAGCCAGACCTGCAGGGGGGCCAGGCCCGACGCGGCATCAAAGCCCTCCGGATCCGCCAGCCGGAACTGACGCACGAACGGCAGCAGGGCCAGATCCGCCAGCGACGGGCGCTCGCCGAGCAGCCAGCCCCCCGGCACCAGCCTTGTGCTCCAGTCGTGCAGGATCATCAGCCCCGCCTGCCGCTGCGGCTCCACCGGCTCTCCCGGGTAGCGATCCGGATACTTGAAGCGATCCAGGCACCGCTTGAACGGGCCGTCGTTCTCAGCGATCAGGGCCTCGATCTCGGCGCGCTCGGCCGCGCTGCGGCCCACCCACCAGCCCTCAGGGTCCGCCTGGGCCAGCGCCCAGTGCATGATCGCCAGGCTCTCCTCCAGCACCTGTCCATCCGGCAGCACCAGCACCGGCACCGTGGCCTTGGCGGAGGCCTGCAGCAGCTCCGGCGGCCGGGCCCTGAGGCTCACCTCCCGCAGCTCCAGGTTGATCCCCGGCATCAGCCCGGCAGCCCGCAGGGCCAGCCGCGCCCGGATCGCGTAGGGGCAGCGGCGGAAGCTGTAGAGGATTGGAATGGCAGTCACCCGGCCAGGCCTCAGCTGCGGGCCGCGCCGGCTGCAGGCATCGCCGCGCCGATGTGGGCGCTGCCGCGGCGGGTGGCCAGCTCGATCTGGCGCTGGCGCTCACGGAAGCGCTCGCGATCGGCGGCGCTGAAGCGTGCGATGCAGTGGTGGCAGCTCACCCCCTCGCTGTAGTCGGGGTGCTCCCGGTCGGCCGGTGCCAGGGGCAGCCCGCAGGCATGGCAGAGGGTGTAGGCGCCCGGTTCAAGCCGGTGGTTCACGCTCACCCGCTGATCGAACACATAGCACTCACCGCGCCAGCTGCTGCCCTGCTCCGGCATCTCCTCCAGGTAGCGCAGGATGCCCCCCTGCAGGTGGTGCACGTTGGTGAAGCCCTGCTGCAGAAGGTAGGCGGTGCTCTTCTCGCAGCGGATACCGCCGGTGCAGAACATGGCGATCGCCTGCGGGCGGCGCTCCGCCACCAGCGGCCGCAGCTCCCGCTCCACCCAGTCCGGAAACTCACGGAAGCTGTCGGTGCCGGGATCGATCGCTCCCTCAAAGCTGCCGATCGCCACCTCATAGGCGTTGCGGGTGTCGACCACCAGCGTGTCCGGATCGCGGATCAGGGCATCCCACTGCTGCGGCGGCACATAGGTGCCCACCTGCTCGGCCGGCTTCACCGTCGGGCAGCCCATCGTCACGATCTCGCGCTTGAGCCGCACCTTGAGCCGGTGGAAGGCCTGCGTCGGAGCGGAGCTCAGCTTGGCTTCCAAGGGCGCCAGACCCGGGCACTGCCGCAGCCGCGCCAGCACCGCCTCCACCCCGTCCTTCGGCCCGCTGATAGTGCCGTTCACGCCCTCCTCGGCCAGCAGGATCGTGCCGCGCACACCGGCCGCTTCCGCCAGGGTCAGCAGCTCCGCCCGCAACTCCGGCAGCGCGGCCATGGCGGTGAAGCGGTAGAAGGCCGCCACCTGCACTGGCTGCATGCTCAGCCCTCGGCCTCACGCCAGGCGGTCACGCCGGCCGCTGCCAGCAACGCCTGATCGGCCGCCACATCCGGATTGCCGGTGGTGAGCAGCGTGTCGCCGTAGAAGATCGAATCGGCTCCGGCCAGCAGGCAGAGGATCTGAGCCTCGCGATTCAGTCCCTCACGACCGGCGCTGAGGCGCACGCGGCTGTAGGGCATCAGGATGCGGGCCGTGGCCACCATCCGCACCAGCTCCAGCGGATCCACCGGCGGCTGCTCCTGCAGCGGCGTGCCCTCCACGGCCACCAACGCGTTGATCGGCACGCTCTCGGGATGCGGCTGCATCGTGGCGAGCACCTGCAGCAGCGAGGCCCGATCCGTGAGGCTCTCGCCCATGCCGATGATGCCGCCGCAGCACATCGTGATCCCGGCCTTGCGCACCCGCTGCAGGGTTTCGAGCCGCTCCTGGTAGGTGCGGGTGCTGATGATCCGGTCGTAGTGCTCGGGGCTGGTATCGAGGTTGTGGTTGTAGGCGGTGAGGCCGACAGCAGCCAGGCGCTCGGCCTGGCTGTCGGTCAACATGCCGGCGGTCACGCAGGCCTCCATCCCCAGCTCACGCACACCGCGCACCATCGCCAGCATCGCCTCGAACGGAGCGCCGTCGCGGATGTCCCGCCAGGCCCAGCCCATGCAGAAGCGGTGGGCACCGGCGTCCCTGGCAGCCCGGGCTCGGGCCAGCACCGGCTCCACCTCCAGCTCCGGACGGCCCGCCACGTCGCTGCTGTTGTGCATCGACTGCGGGCAGTAGGCGCAGTCCTCCTCACAGCCGCCGGTCTTGACGCTCAACAGCGAAGCCAGCTGGACCCGGTAACCCGGATTGGCCTGCCGATGCACCGCCTGCGCACGCCAGAGCAGATCCACCAGTGGCAGCTCCAGCAGAGCCTGGATCTCAGCGATGCTCCAGTCGTGGCGCACGGTTGCAGCAGCGGCGGTTGCAGCAGCGGCAGTGGCGGCATCGGCGATGGCGGCCTGGGGCTGGACAGAGGTGAGGGTCAAGGCAGACGGGAGGAACGGGGGATGCGAAACGGCGAGGGCAGGGGGGTCAGACGACCGCCTCCACCCCGCCGAAGCGGCGCTGCCGGCCCTGGTAATCGAGCAAGGCGGCCGTCAGGGCGGCTTCATCGAAATCAGGCCAGAGCACATCGGTGATGTGCAACTCGGCGTAGGCCAGCTGCCAGAGCAGGAAATTGCTGATGCGCCGCTCGCCGCTGGAGCGGATCAGCAGA
>RFPK01000017.1 GCA_009926195.1 Synechococcaceae bacterium WB4_1_0192
GTGTGGCAGACCGACAACCGCCTGACCCTGCCGATGAGCGGCACCGGTTCGGCCGCGATGGAGGCCACCCTGGCCAACATGGTGGAGCCCGGCGACACCGTGCTGGTGGCGGTGAAGGGCTATTTCGGCCTGCGTCTGCAGGACATGGCCGGCCGCTACCGCGCCGATGTGCGCACGATCGAGAAGCCCTGGGGTGAAGCCTTCAGCCTCGAGGAGATCGAAGCGGGTCTGAAGGAGCATCGCCCCAGGATCCTGGCGATGGTGCACGCCGAAACCTCCACCGGCGTCTGCCAGCCGATGGAGGGCATCGGCGACCTGTGCCGTCAGTACGACTGCCTGCTGCTGCTCGACACCGTTACCTCCCTTGGTGCCGTTCCCCTCTACCTCGATGCGTGGAAGGTGGACCTGGCCTACAGCTGCAGTCAGAAGGGGCTGAGCTGCCCGCCCGGCCTGGGCCCGTTCACGATGGGCCCCCGCGCCGAGGAGAAGCTGGCTGCCCGTAGCGGCAAGGTGCCGAACTGGTATCTGGATGTGAGCCTGCTCAATCAGTACTGGGGTAGCGACCGTGTCTATCACCACACGGCGCCGGTCAACATGAACTTCGGCATGCGCGAAGCGCTGCGCCTGATCGCCGAGGAAGGTCTCGAGAACGTCTGGGCCCGCCATCGTCGCAACGCCGAGAAGCTCTGGGCCGGTCTGGAGCGTCTGGGCCTGGAGCCGCATGCCCCGCTGGAGCTGCGCCTGCCCACGCTCACCACGGTGCGCATTCCTGATGGTGTGGACGGCAAGGCCTTCACCCTGCACATGCTCAACAAGCACGGCATCGAAGTGGGTGGCGGCCTCGGCGCCTTGGCCGGCAAGGTGTGGCGCATCGGCCTGATGGGGTACAACAGCCGCGAGGAGAACGTCGATCTGCTGCTCAACCTGATCGAGCAGGAGCTGCCGGCGTTCCGGAGCGCTGCTCCCGCCGTTGCTGCCGTCGCCGCCTGAACCACTGCTCCAGCTGGGTGCCACAGGCCTCGGCCTGCAGGCCGCCCAGCACCTGCATGTGGTGATGGGCGCTCGGATCCGAACTGAGATCCAGCACACCGCCAAGGGCTCCGCGCTTGGCGTCGTGGGCGCCGAAGCAGACCCGTCCCACCCGAGCCTGCACCAGCGCACCCGCGCACATCGGGCAGGGTTCCAGCGTCACCACCAGGGTGCAGTCGTTGAAGCGCCAGTCGCGGCGCAGGCGTGCGGCCTGCTGCAGCGCCATCAGTTCGGCGTGGCCAAGGGGTTGCTGATCCCGTTCGCGCCGGTTGCTGCCCCAGCCGATCGCCCGCCCCTGGCCATCGAGTACCACCGCTGCCACCGGGATCTCGCCGGCGGCGCCGACCGCCGCGGCGCGGCGGCGCAGGCGCTCCATCCAGGCCTCAAGCGCAGCGGGTCGGTCGGTCGTCATCGTTCAGGCTTGGGCGCGGCTGGCGGCGCAACAGCGGGATCCCAGCAGCCTGCCACCCGCTGCGCGGCGGACCTGGCCCCGTCACGCTGGAGAATGGAGCGCCTGTGAGCCGTCCATCGTTGCCAGCCCCTGAGCACGAGCCCGAGGCTGGCCTGGCCGCCTTCCCCAATCCCCTGGCGGCGGACCCGGCCCTGGAGTCCTTCCTCGTTCAGGCCAGTGCGCAGCTCTGCCGTTGGTGGGCCAGCAGCGCCCAGCGCAGCCCGCTGCCGGGACTGAGCGTGCTGCCGGAGGTGGCGCCGGCCCGTGATGGCCTCAGCGCCGAAGCACTGCTGGCGGATCTGCAGCTGGTGATGGATGGGGCCTACAACCCCTGCAACCCCGGTGCCCTGGCCCATCTCGATCCACCACCGCTCACGGCTTCGGTGGTGGCGGATCTGGTGGTGGCCGGCCTGAACAACAACCTGCTGGCCGAGGAGCTGGCGCCGAGCCTCACGCGCCTGGAGCGCTGCCTCACCGCCTGGCTGGCGGAGCGGCTCGGCCTCGGCCCGGGCTCTGGCGGTGTGGCTGCCAGCGGCGGCACCCTCAGCAACCTGATGGCCCTGGTGGTGGCGCGCCACAGCGCTGGCCTGCAGGGGCGCAGCGACGCGCTGGTGTTCTGCAGCGCCGATGCCCATGTGTCGATCGCCAAGGCGCTGGCGGTGATGGGGCTGCCGCCCTCGGCGCTGCGGCCGGTGCCGGTGGATGGTGAGGGTCGCCTCGATGCCGGATGCCTGGCCGATGGTCTGGCGGCAGCCCGGCACGGCGGACAGCCGGTGCTGGCGGTGGTGGCCACGGCCGGCACCACCGTGCGCGGCGCCGTCGATCCGATCGCATCGATCGCAGCCCTGTGCCGGCCGCAGGGCATCTGGCTGCATGTGGATGGCGCGATCGGTGCGGTGTATGCCCTGGCGCCGGATCATGCCGAGCGGGTGCCGGATCTGGGTCAGGCCGATTCGCTCACGGTGAACCCCCAGAAGCTGCTGGGTATCACCAAGACCTCCTCGCTGCTGCTGCTGCGAGAGCCCCAGCGGCTGGCGAGCTGCTTCGGCACGGGACTGCCCTACATGGAGCCGAGCTGGGCCGATGCCCACGGCGGTGAATGCGGCCTGCAGGGCACCCGGCCGGCCGAGATCCTGAAGCTCTGGCTGGGCCTGCGCCAGCTGGGGGAGAGCGGCATCGCTGCGGTCGTGGATGGGGCGGTGCAGCGCTGCGAGCAGCTGCGGCAGCTGCTGCAACCGCTCGATCTGGAGCTGCGCGGCGGGCCGTTGCATCTGCTGGCGTTCACGCCCCGGGGCCTCGATCCCGCTGCCGCCGAGGCCTGGTCGATTCGCTGCCGCCAGGACCTGCTCGATCAGCGCCTGATGCTGTCGCGGCCGCTGTACGCCGGCCGCCATCACCTCAAGGCGGTGCTGGGCAATCCCTACACCGGCAACAGCGAGCTGGAGGCGATCGCCGCGCTGGTGGCCGAAAGCCTGCCGGGCCAGGTGCGGCCCCTGGCGCTGCCGATTCCTGGTTGACGCTCCACCAGGCCATGGCCATGGTGCGGCAAGCACGTGCCTGGCCATGGCTCACCGCAATCAGGCTCAACGTCCGGCCGACCGCCGGGGTTGGCGGCCTCTGGCAGCACTGAGCCTGGCTGCTGCTGCTGCCCTGATGCCGCCGGTGCTCGCCGCACCGCTGGGGCAGTTCCAGAGCTTTGATCAGGGGCCTGCCGGCTACGCGGGCAATGTGATCATCTCCGGGCCGGATGGTCGACTCTGGTTCACGGATAACCAGAGCAACACGATCCGCGCCATCAGCGCCGATGGCACGGTGCGCTCCTATCCGGTACCGACTGATTCCAGCCAGTCGTCTGGGGCGGGGTTATTCGCGCTGGCGGCCGGCCCCGACGGCGCGATCTGGTTCACGGGTTTCTACAGCAATGTGATTGGCCGGGTGTCGGCCAGCGGTGAGGTGCGCACCTATACGCTCCCCCTGGCCAAGGCCATGCCCTACGGCATTGCCGCCGGCCCGGATGGCAATCTCTGGTTCACGCTCGATGCCGCCAATGGCATCGGCCGGATCACCCCGGCGGGGGTGATCACGCTGTTTCCGATCCCGGCACCTGATGCCAAGGGAGCCACCAGCATTGCGGTGACCAGGAACTGCATCTTCTGCGGCTTTGCGATCACGGCGGGGCCGCAGCGCAGCCTCTGGTTCACGATTCCTGCCGCCAGGCGGATCGGGCGGATCACGCTCGATGGTCGCGTCAGCACGATCCTGATCCAGGGCGTGTCACCGCAGCCCAAGGATGGATCCACACCCAGCCTTGGCGCGATCACGGCCACCGCCGATGGCAACCTCTGGTTCACGCAGAACATCGACAAGCGCATCAGCCGGATCACACCGGCTGGCCTGGTCAGCAACATCAGCGTCGGGGCGCAGGCCACCAGCCTGACGCCAGGCCCCGGCAACAGCCTCTGGTTCAACCAGACCCCCTGGACCTCGCCCACTGCAGCGGCACCGGCCAGCGGCGCGGCCATCGGCCGGCTGGAGCTCTCCGCGAGTGGTCGGGGCCGGATCAGCACCTATCCGGTGCCCAGTCCCGATTCGTTCCCGAGTGCCGTGGCCACGGGGGCGGATGGCAGTGTCTGGTTCACCAACATCGTGGAACCCAGCACCAGTTCGATCACGCTGCAGGTGGCGCGGGTCGGTACGGGCGTGGGCCCGATCCTGACGGCACGGATCAACGGCAGTCCCCGGGTGGGATCGCGCCTGAGCTGCACCAGCAGCGATAGCAGCGGCTGGCCCGTGGCGGCACAGCGCTTCAGCTGGCGCCAGGACGGGCGCCTGATCGCCGGCAGCGGCGGCGCCACCTATGTGCCGCGCACGCCCGGGCTGGTGAGTTGTGAAGTGGCCGCCAGCTATCAGCCGGCCCTGCAGGTGCTGAGTGCGGTGTCGAGCGCTGTCAGGGTGGAGGCGCGCTGATTGTCCGTTGTTGCCGTCGCGGGTCCTCAGTGCTGATCAGCCGTGCCGTAGGCGCAGATCTCGAAATCCTGGCCCGTCCAGCAGGCCGGATCGGTGCGGCTTCTTCGCGCCGTGCCCCAGCGGGAGTTGATGGCGGCGGTGGTGAGCCCCCGCACCTCGGCGAGGCCTGCCGGCAGCAGCGTCAGTGAGAGGTCGGTGATGCCTGGCAGGATTGTGGTGTGATCGGGGTGCCTGATGGTGAAACTGCCTGAAGGCTCGGCGCGGAATTGACAGCGACCCGCATAAGTCACTGCGCCGTTCTGCCGGATCAGGCAGTGGGCCTCCCCGGCGCGGGCGTTGCCCGCCAGCAGGGTTGAGGCCAGCAGCAGCGACAGGGCTGAACGTTGGGCGACCGCCTGTCTGGTGCCGGGGTGACCCATGGGTTGCTGTGGTCGTGAATCCATTCTGCGGATCAGCCTCAGATTTGCCATGTTTTCTGCCGATAACCTGAGGATGTATGCGCCTCTGTCAAATGTCACAGCGTCCTTTCTGGCTTACAGGATTGTGGCTTGCAGGATTGCCGCTTGTGCTTGCTTCGTTTTCGGCGCTTGCGGTGAAGCCCGCCTTGGCGGATGAGAGGCCAGCTGCTTCGGCTCAGTGCAGTGTTGCCACGCTCAAGGGATCCTATCTCTACAGCTCAATCGGCGTTCTCGATGGCAAGCCCTATGCCGAAAGTGGCCGTGAGGTCTACGACGGCAAGGGTGGTGTTGAGCTGAGCTTCAGCGGTACCGGCGGCGTTGCCGGCACGATGCGAGCGAGGTATACCGTCAGCCCTGATTGCATCGGCAAGGCTGCGTATCCCTACGGCCAGACGCTCTCCAGTTTCATCAGTCCTGATGGAAGTCGCTTTGTCTATACGATTACCCGTGGCCCCACCGATCGTCCGACCGTGCTCTCCGGTTGGGAGATTCGCGTTGCTCCCTGATGCGCCATGTTGCCTGCTGATGACATGACGTTCGCCAGTTCCCGCTTCAGCCTCGATGGTCGGCGTGTTCTGATCACCGGGGCCTCGCGCGGGCTGGGGGCGGAGATTGCTGCCTGTCTGGCAAGCGCGGGCGCACGGCTGATGATCAGCGGCCGTGATCCGATCGGTCTGGAGACGACGCGGGAGCGGCTGCTCCAGCATGGCTGCCACTGTCATGTCATGCAGGCGGATCTGCAACGCGTTGCTGATGTGCAGCATCTCGCTGATGTGGCAGTGGAGCTGTTCGGCACTGTCGATATCCTGGTGAATAACGCGGGAGTCGTCTGTGTTGAGGATCTGCTGACGACTACGCTTGACCATTGGCAGCAGGCACAGGCTGTTAACCTGCGGGCTCCTTTCCTGCTCGCTCAGCGTCTTGCACCTGCAATGATCAGGCAAGGGCGCGGTAAGATCATCAACATCTCTTCGGTTGCATCCGTGCTTGCGCTTGAGGGGCATGCCGCTTATTCCGCCTCCAAGGCTGGGCTGAACCTGCTCACTCAATCCATGGCCGCTGAGTGGGGCAGGTATAATATTCAGGCCAACGCGATTGCCCCCACCGTGATTCTCACCGCCATGGGGCAACAGGTGTGGGGTGAGGCGAGCAAGGGCGATCCGATGAAGGCGCGGATTCCAGCCCGGCGTTTCGGTGAACCGCATGAAGTGGCGGATCTTGTCCACTTCCTTGCTTCTGATGCTTCCAATTTCATCAACGGCCAGGTGATGCGGCTCGATGGCGGCCTGACTGCAGTCTGAGGCCAGCCGAGACGTGCTGGCGCACCAGCTGCCAGAACTCATGCACCACCACCTAATCGGCAATGGCGTGAGGTGTCTTGATCATGTGCCAGTTGAAGAGCACCTGACCCTGCTTGTCGCAGGATCCCCAGGCTGCGCTGAAGTTACGGACGCTGATTTGGGAGGGTGTGTCCTCGATCTTCTCCTGACAGCGGCTGGCCGCGTGTCATGGGTGCTCGTCCTGCTGGTGCAGCCCTGCTCACACCAGACTTGCAAGTGTGGTACTTGCCCGCCGCCGCCGCTGGGTGCGATCAAGCCCGTGATGGCGGCTGGGGCATTGATCGAGCACTGCCCGCCTGCAGGGCCACCGCAAAGGTCCACTTAAAACTATGCAGAAACTGCATAGCCATGGGCTGAGAAGGTGGTCTCGGGGCTGCCACCGCCGTTGGGCTGCTGTAAAACAGACTCGTTTGGAGCCTTGCGGTGACAGAGGGAGCGGTCGTACGGGAAGAGGCTGAGCGCTGGGCGCCACTTAGCTCTCCCGGTGCGTCGCCGGCGTCTGTCCTGGCCATCCGCTGTACGGTGATCTGTGATCCGGATGTGCTGCTTCTGGAGCAGGGCCACCGCTACTGGGCTGCAGAGGGATAATGGACGTCTTCTCCTTTCGCGACCGAGTCGTCGAGGACTACGGGCAGTTCAGCCGCAGCTTCACCCAGATCAAGGCGCCGGATCTGCAGGCGTTCGTGGATGGGAGCTACGGCAAGGGTGAGTACTGGCCCTCGCCGCTGATCCAGCTCAACCCTAGCTTCGTAAGCGGCGGGGCCATCGGCGAGCTGGTCGAGGCGGGGCTGCTGCACCCCGAGTGCAGCCGGATCTTCCGCTGGGGCAAGGACAGCGGCCCGGGGCAGGAGCTGCAGCTGCACCGTCACCAGCGTGAGGCGATCGAGATTGCGCGCCAAGGCGGCAGCTTTGTCGTCACCTCAGGCACAGGTTCCGGTAAGTCGCTCGGTTACATCATCCCGATCGTCAATCGGGTGCTGGAAGCTCGCGAGGCGGGGGATCAGCAGAAACGCATTCGGGCGATTGTCATCTACCCGATGAATGCGCTGTGTAACAGCCAGCTGGAGGAGTTGCAGAAGTATCTGGGCCTTGGTTATCCCGATGGCCCCAGAGTCACCTTTGCGCGCTACACGGGCCAGGAAAGCGATGAGGAACGGGAAAAGATCAAGAACGATCCTCCCGACATCCTGCTCACGAACTACGTGATGCTCGAGTACATCCTCACCCGTCAGGATCCCCTCGATCAGAAGGTGATCAGCGACGCCAAGGGCCTGGAATTCCTGGTGCTCGATGAACTGCACACCTACCGGGGTCGCCAGGGTGCTGATGTTGCGCTGTTGGTGCGGCGGGTGCGCCAACGGCTCAACGCCGATCTGCTCTGCATTGGCACCTCGGCCACGATGGCCTCGGAAGGCACCGCCAAGGAACGCAACGCCACCGTGGCGGAAGTTGCCAGCAAGCTGTTTGGCACGGCGATCCCAAGCGAGCACATCGTCACCGAGACACTGCAGCGCTGCACAGACGGCGATCGTCCAAGCGCTGACGAGCTGAAGCGCGCATTGCAGGCCGGCTATTCCCCAGCCGCAACGCAGAACTGGACGGCCACCGATCTACGCGAACACCCGCTGGCCCGATGGGTTGAGCTGGAGCTGGGCCTGGAGAGAGAAGACGGCCTTGCGAATGGCAAATGGGTGCGCTGCAAGCCGCACACCTTGCAGCAGGCCAGCAAGACCTTGGCCGAGCAGACCGGGCTCGACGATGAGCAGATCCTTGGCACCTTGCGGGAATTCCTGCTGGCCGCCTACCGGGTGGAAGTGGGCCCGAACCGCCGTTTCTTCGCCTTTCGCCTGCACCAGTTCGTCTCGGCCGGCGGTGATGTGCATGCCACCCTCCAGGCCCCTGGTCAGCGTTATCTGTCGCTAAAGGCGCAGAAGTATCAACCCAATGCGGGCAGGCAGTCGCTCTTGTATCCGGTGGTGTTCTGCCGCAGCTGTGGGCAGGAGTTTCACCCCGTCTGGGCGCATCTGAACAACCGGATCCCGGTTCAGGTGGATCCTCGCGAGTTCTCGGATGAATCCAGCCTGCGCGAGCGGGACGTGGTGAATGGCTACTTCATGCCGGATGCCGGCGGCGACTACAGCGTCGACGACCTGGAGAAGGCCAACTTCCCCGACGGCTGGCTGGAGCCTGACCGCAACGATGAGCTGGTGCTCAAGCGCACCTATCGGGAGTTTGCGCCGGTGCCCTGCCGCTTCCGCTCCGACGGCGGGGCCAGCAGTGATGGTCTGCCGGGTTGGTTCCTGAAGGGGAGCTTTCGGTTCTGCCCATCCTGCGGGGTGGAGCACGGGGTGCGCAGCAGCGAGTTCCGAAAGCTCTGCGGGCTGAATTCCGAGGGCCGCAGCTCCGCCACCACCACCTTGAGCCTGGCGGTGCTGCGTCAGCTGCTCAGCTTCCCGGACGACGAAATCCCCGACACCGCCCGCAAGCTGCTGGCGTTCAGCGACAACCGCCAGGACGCCTCGTTGCAGGCCGGGCACTTCAACGACTTCGTGCGGGTGTTGCAGCTGCGGGCGGGATTGGTGGCAGCCCTCAATGCCCAGGGCGACAATGAGCTGAGCCTGGAGACGTTGGCCCAGGAAACAGAGAAGGCCCTGCGTCTAGAGGCGGAGGACTTCATCGCCATCCCGAACGTCAAACCCAACGTCGAGCAGAGCAACCGCCGAGCCCTGCGTGGGGTGTTGGAGTATCGGCTGATCGTTGACCTGCGCCGCGGCTGGCGACTCACCAATCCGAACCTCGAGCAGTTGCGGCTGCTGGAGGTGGATTACGCAGAGCTGGTGAACTGTGCAGAAGACCAGGCGGACTGGGGCCAGCGCCATCCGCTGCTCGCCCAGGCCAGCAGCGAGGAACGGTTCCTGATCTGCCATCGGTTGCTGGAGGAGCTCCGGGAACGGTTGGCGATCGACTGCGATGCCCTTGTGCAGGAAGAGTTCGAACGGCGCAAGCGAGCGGCCGCCGATCTGGAGGAGGTGTGGAGCATCGGCAGCGACGAGAAACCTGAGTTGGCACGCAGCGTGGTGACCAGCCCTGTGCCTCAGGAGCTGAAAAACCGTGGTGTGGAGGGCCTCTCTCTACGGGGCGAATTTGGCCGCTGGCTGAAAGCGCGTGAACGCTGGCGCTCGGTGGAAGACCTCTACCGAGGCTTCAAGTGGAAAGACGACCTCTACCAGGAGGTGGTGGGGCACGTCCTGGAGATGCTCACGGCTTGGGGCCTGGTGAAACAGGTGGAGGTGCGACTCGGCCGTAAGGCCAGCGAAGTGATGCAGGGCTGGCGGCTTAACAGCACAGCCCTGCGCTGGACGCTGGTGGATCCCGACGCCGAACCCCAGGACCGCTACGCCAAAAGGCTGATGGAGGCTCGCCAAAGCAGCGGTCGCCGTGGCCCGGTGAACCCCTACTTCCGCCGCCTCTATGCCGATCTCGCCAATCTGATCGCCACAGAAGGGCGACCCTTCCTGCAAACGCTGTTTGCCCGGGAGCACACCGCCCAGGTGGATGCAAGCGAGCGGGAGCGGCGGGAAGACGCCTTCCGGAGCGCGGCGCTGCGGCTGATGTACTGCTCGCCAACGATGGAGCTGGGCGTGGACATCTCCTCGCTCAACACCGTCTACATGCGCAATGTGCCGCCCACGCCGGCGAACTATGCGCAGCGCAGCGGCCGTGCCGGCCGTAGCGGCCAGCCCGCGCTGGTGCTCAGTTACTGCGGGGCTACATCCCCACACGATCAGTATTTCTTCGCCGATCCGGTGCGGATGGTGGCGGGTGCGGTGAGCGCGCCAACGCTGGAGCTGGCGAACGAGGAGTTGCTCAAGGCCCACTTCCGGGCGCTGTGGCTGGCGGCTACGCGTCAACGCCTGCCCGGGAAGGTGAAGGAACTGGTGGACGTGAGCGCGCCTGGACGTCCCGTCCAAGCCGAATTGATGGAGGCCCTTTCCAAAGATGAGGCCTACCGCGCGGCCCAGGCGGATTGCCAGGCCATCGTCGACGACCTGATCGATAAGCAGTGGCTGGGAGCCACACCACCGCCCTGGCTGACGGGTAGCTGGCTGGAATCCATCACCCACGGCGCTGCGCTCGATTTCGATGCTGCGCTGAGCCGCTGGCGTGAGCTGTTGGAAGCGGTTGACAGCCAGATCAAGCAAGCCTCAACAGACCTGGGTAATCACGCCCTGAGCGAACGGGAGCGCCTGGCTGCTGATACGCGCCTGCGAGCGGCACGGATGCAACAGCAACTGCTGCTCGCCGATAAACCCGGCAGCCGCAACAACAACAACGACTTCAGCACCTACCGCTACCTGGCCAGCCAGGGCTTCATGCCCGGCTACAACTTCCCGCGGCTACCGCTGATGGCCTACATCCCCGGCACCCGCGAGCAGGTAGGAGGTGGCACCTACATCACCCGTCCACGCTTTGTGGGCATCAGCGAATTCGGCCCCCACTCGCTGATCTATCACGAGGGCAACACCTACAAGGTGAAGGGTGCACTGCTTGGCCTGCAAGACAACGCTGTTGCTGCCGGTACAGCGTCCTTGGCTACGCAGGACGCGCTGGTCTGCGGCGCCTGCGGCCATGCCCACCTCGGAGCTGCCGCTGAATCGGAGCTGTGCTGCCACTGCGGCACCCCGCTCAAACTCCACCCTGAGGGCAAAGCGGTCAAGATCCCCAGGCTTTATCAAATCGAGCAGGTCACCACCAAGCGGGCCGATCGGATCACTTCAGACGATGAGGAGCGCCAGCGGCTGGGCTATGAGCTGATCACCACCTACGAATTCCCCAAGGACAACGGGGCGGTGAAGGTTGCCAAGGCCCAGGTGAGCTGCGATGGCCAGCCCCTGCTGGAGATCAGCTATGCCCCGGCCACCCAGATCAGCCGCGTCAACCTGGGCTGGCGCCGGCGGGAAAACAAGAACGACATGGGCTTCCCGATCCACCCGACCAACGGCCAGTGGGGAGGGGAGAAGGATCTGCGCGGCGACGCGGCTGATGACGACGGCCCTGAAGTGGGTTTCGTGAAGATCACGCCCTATGTGCAGGATCGTAAGAACGCTCTGCTGGTGCGCTTTCTGGGCGAGTGGCAGCCCCAGCAACTGGTAAGCATCAAGAGCGCGTTCAAGCGCGGGATTGAGGTCGCCTTCCAGCTCGATGGCAGTGAGATCGCCGCTGAGCTGATGCCGAATGAGGAATCCGCCACAGCCCTGCTGCTCTATGAATCGGCCGAAGGCGGTGCGGGCGCTCTGAGCAGGCTGGTGGAGAGCGCCTCGGCATTGCAGGCCGTCGCCAAAACAGCGTTGGAGATCTGTCACTGGCGCTGGGATGGGGAGGTGCCGGCGCTGGAAGCTCAGCTGATCAATGCCGATCCGGAATGCGAAGCCGGCTGCTATCGCTGCTTGCTCGGCTACCACAACCAGCGTGATCACGATCTGATTGATCGCCAGCTGCCCGAGCTCAAGCAGTTGCTGCTCGACCTGGCGCGGTGCGAGCTGGTGGGTCAGGGCGGCGTCGATGGCCGCAGCGCCATGTTGGAGCGCCTGAAGAGCCTGGCTGGAAGCGGGCTCGAGAAGCTGTGGCTCGACACCCTCTACAACCACGGACACCACCTTCCGGACAACGCCCAGCAGGAGGTGCCCGGCCATTACGTCACACCCGATTTCACCTACAAGCAGGCCTGCGCTGTGGTGTTCATCGATGGCCCTCATCACGAGCAGGCGCTGCAGCAACGGCTGGATCAGCAGAAGCGCCAGGCCTTGAGCGATGCGGGCATCACCGTGGTGGTGTTCACGCAAGACACCACCAGCTGGCCAGCAGTGTTGAGCGAGTACAGCTGGCTGTTTGGGGAAGGACGCCAGGGGCCTAGTGGTGGCGGTGGCGGATCGAGGCCCTCGACTCCGTCAACCCCAACGCCATCGGGAAGTCTGGGTGACGCCCTTGATGCGGTGTTCCAACAACACGGTGACCTTCTCGGAGGTGCGCAATGACCATCACCCAGGCCTCCGTCGGCGACATCCCCAGCCCCGGCTCGATCGTGAAGGTGCGTGGGCGCGAGTGGATCGCTCTGCCCCAGAACCAGAGCGAGAAGCAGGAGCAGGTGCTCAAGCTGCGCCCGCTCGGGGGCGGCGACCAAAGCATCGCCACCCTGTACTGGCCGTTGGAGGGAGCGGCAGTAAAGCCGGCCAGTTTTGAGCCGCCCGATCCCTCGCAGAGCGGTTCCCAGAGCTCGGCCTTGCTGCTGCGCGATGCCCTCCTGCTCAAGCTGCGCGCGGGAGCTGGCCCGTTCCGCAGCCTGGGCAATGTGGCCCTGGAGCCACGGCCCTATCAGCTGGTGCCGCTGCTGATGGCGCTGAAGCAGCCCGTGACCCGGGTGTTGATCGCTGATGAGGTGGGCCTGGGCAAGACCGTGGAGGCGCTGCTGATCGCCCGGGAACTGCTGGATCGGGGTGAAATCCGCAAGGTCACCGTGATCTGCCCGCCGCACCTCTGTGAGAAGTGGCGGGCCGACATGCAGGGCCAGTTCAACCTGGCGGCCGAGGTGGTACGGCCCGGCACGGCACAGAAGTTGGAGCGCGGGCTGCCGGCAGGTAAGTCGATCTTCGACGTGATCCCCTTCACGGTGGTGAGCCTCGATTGGATCAAGAGCGATCGCAATCGCGAGGGCTTCCTGCGCAGCTGCGGCGAGTTCGTGATCGTGGATGAGGCCCACACCTGCGCGGCCCGCAAGGGTGGCGGCCGCCAGCAGCGCTATGAGCTGCTGAGGGGTCTGTCGCAGAAGCCGGAGCGCCACCTGGTGCTGCTCACCGCCACACCGCACAGCGGCGATAAGGAGGCGTTCGACAACCTGCTCGGGCTGCTTGATCCGAAGTTCGAAGGCCTCAGCGAGATGCCCGAGGGCCAGCGCCGCAAGGAGCTGCGCGATGAGCTGGGCAACTACTTCGTGCAGCGCCGCCGGCTTGATCTCAAGGAGGAGTGGGGCACCGAGGGGGCCGACTTCCCCGATCGTGAAACCCGCGAGGCCACCTACACCCTCAGCGGCGACTGGGGGCGTCTGTTCGATGACGTGCTGGCCTATGCCCGTGAACTCGTGGAGCGCAGCGTTGGCGAGAGCAAGCTGCGCCAGCGGATGAGCTGGTGGGCGGCTCTGGCGTTGCTGCGCTGCGTCAGCAGCAGCCCCGCCGCCGCCTCGGCCTCCTTGCGCACCAAGCTGTTCAACCTCCAGAACGGCGCTGATCCGGCCTCAGCCCCCAACGAAGACGAGCTGGCTGATGACCTCGAAGCGATGGCCACGCTCGCCGTTCTCGATGGCGCGGAAGAAGAGTTCAGCGCAGAGGAAGCCGCACCAGGGGGTGATCTGGCGGATTCTGCTGACGCCGAGCTCCTGAGGGATCTGATCGAGCGCTCGGATCGCCTGCGCGGCAAGGCCCACGATCCCAAGCTGAAGCAGTTGCTCAAAGAGCTCAAGGCGCTGCTGGCGGAGGGCTTCCGGCCGGTGATCTTCTGCCGTTTCCGGCCCACCGCCCACTACCTGGCGGAGCAATTGGAGGAGGCACTACCCAAGCGCGCCCATGTCGTGATGGCCGTCACCGGTGATCTGCCACCGGAGGAGCGGGTGGAGCGCATTCGCGAGCTGCAGAACGAACTGGTCAACGGCAAGGTGCCGGTCCTGGTGGCCACTGATTGCCTCTCGGAAGGCATCGACCTGCAGCACACCTTTGACGCGGTGGTCCACTACGACCTCTGCTGGAACCCCACCCGCCACGAGCAGAGGGAAGGGCGGGTGGATCGTTTTGGCCAGGCCCGCAGTGCCGTACGGGCGCTGATGCTGCACGGCGGTGATTCCAATCCGGTGGATGAGCGGGTGCGGACGGTGATTCTCGAGAAGGAGAAGACCATCCGCAAGGAGCTGGGAGTGAGCGTGCCGATCCCCGGTAACGCCAACACCATCACCCAGGCGGTTCTGGGCGGGATCTTCGGGAAGGCCGTCAAGGCAATTCAGGGACTCCTCAACCTCGGCCTGCCTGGATTCAGTGGTTCCGGATCAGACCTGGACGCTGCGCTCGATGCCCAGTGGCAGAGCGCCAAGGAGAACGCCAAGGCCACGCGCACGATTTTTGCCCAGCGCAGCCTCAAGCCAGAAGAAGCCCTGAGCGAGTGGGAGCGCACCCGTGAATCCCTCGGCAGTGATGCAGCGGTGGAGCGGTTGGTGGTGAATGCCTGCAGGCGGCTCAACCTGCCGATCGGTCCTGTGGGCGCCGATAGCGGCTGCTGGGAGCTGGATCTCACCCGCCTGGAAGACAACCGCATGGCCCTGCGCGAGCGGCTCCGCAACCACGACCTTGGCGGCCAGTTGCGCCTGAGCTTCCGCTCCCCCGCCCGCGATGGCGCTCAGTTGCTCAGCCGCTCCCACCCCTTGGTGGTGGAGCTGGCCGATTTCGTAGCCGAGCGCGCGCTGAGTGGCTTGGAGCCCGAGCTGGCGGCACGTGCTTCCGCCATCCGCACCAAAGCGGTGAGCACGCGCACCCAGCTGCTGGTGTTGCGGCTGCGCCACCAGTTGCATCAAGACCGCTGGACGGGCAGCGGTTATGAGGCGCTGCCCGATCTGCTGGTGGAGGAATGCCTCACCGTGCGGGTGAATGGCGATCAGGTGGAGCCGCTGGAGGGATCGGCGGCGCTGGAGCTGCTGGAGGCACCGCCCAGCGGCAACGTGGACCCGGGCCAACGCCAGCAATGGCTGAAGGAAGCGGTTGCAGGGCTGGATCACCTCCAACCGGCCCTCAAGGCCCTGGCCGAGCGCCGAGCCCAACTGGCGGAAGACGACCACCGCCGCGTGCGCGAAGCCTCCCTGCGCAGCAGGGAAACCTTGCGCATGCGCTTCAAGTGCGAACCCGCACCGGCCGTGGATGTGATCGGCCTGTTTGTGCTGCTGCCGGCGCCGCAGCTGTGATCGTCCACCACTCCTACCCTGGTATGACACCCTCACCGAGCACCATGTCCACCACCATTGAGCTCGACCCCAACATTGATGCCCGGTTGGAGGAGCTGGCCCGGGCTACCGGCCGTAGCAAGGATTTCTATCTCAACGAGCTGATCCAGCAGGGAATGGATGAGCTTGAGGATGCTTACTTGGGTGCCCTGGAAGCCGAGCGGGTACGCCGGGGTGAATCGAGCACCCGTTCCCTCGATGCGGTGATGCAAGACCTTGGGCTGGACCGTTGAACTCTCCAGTGGAGCCGAGCGGCAACTGCGCAAGCTCGACCCTGATACCGCCAGGCGGCTGGGCAACTACCTCAGGACGCTTGTGGCTGAAACCTCCGACCCTCGCGTACGGGGAAAGGCCCTCACGGGGCCGATGACCGGCTTGTGGCGCTACCGGGTTGGCGACTACCGCCTCGTCTGCGAGCTGATCGATCAACGGCTGGTGGTGCTGGTGGTTCGCCTCGGCCACCGCAGCCGCATCTACGACTAACGCCATGGCCCGCACCACCGCCACCGTTTCCTTTCAGGCCCTGGAGCTCAAAGGCAGCCTTCTGCCGGCCTCCTTGCTGGAAGAGGTCTCCAAACTCAACCGCCCCAAGGAGCTGTTGCTGGAGGGGCATGACTACGGCTTGAGCCGGGGCGAACGGCTGCGGGATCGGATCGATGCGGCCTGGGTGCTCACCAAGGAGCTATGGGAGGAATACGGCAACCTGAGGGAGCGGGCTGGGCAGAGCACCGCTGGGCTGCATTTCGGGCTGCGCCTGCTCAACGAGGTGTTCGGCTGGAGTGGGGTGGAACCCTGCCATGGCTGGCAGCACGGCGAATCGCGCTACCCAATCACCCACCGCGCCTTTGGCGGCACTGTTCCCTTGATCCTGCGGGGGATCGAGGCGGGGGATCTCGATCGCGGCAGCAAGCAGTTCGGCCAGGACGAGCGCAAGCGCTCTCCCCACAGCTGCTTGCAGGAATGCCTCAACGCCGACGACAGCGCCAACTGGGGCGTATTGCTCAGCGGTGATCGGCTGCGGCTCCTGCACGACAACCCCTCGCTGGTGAAGCCCGCCTATCTGGCGGCAGACCTGGAGCTGCTGATCGAGGGTGAGCGCTTCGACGAGTTTTCGGTGCTCTGGCTGTTGCTGCACGCCAGCCGCTTCCAACACCCCAAAACAGGCAACTGCGTTCTCGACGACTGGAAGCAGAAGGCTGAGGAATCCGGTGAGCGCGTGCT
>RFPK01000161.1 GCA_009926195.1 Synechococcaceae bacterium WB4_1_0192
CCCGCTGGGCAGCGGGCACAACCCCCAGACCCGCCGCCTGCCCAGCGGGCACGCCCTCAGCCCCGGAGCCTGCGCCGCTGTGACGGTGGACCTGCATGCGCTTCTGCCCCGCTGGCTGCGGGCCACCCGCCTGGAGGGGGGAAGCAGCGGCCTGATGGTGGCCATCGCGGCACCGGTGCCGCTGATCAACACCACCGTGGCGCGCCAGGCCGCCTGCGGCGATGCAGTCCTCCAGGCTCCGGTGCTGGATTTCGGCATCCCCAGGCGTATCCGACCCAGTTTCGGCAGCGTCAGCTATGCGTCCCTGCAGAGCGGTGCACTGGAGTTGCAGGGTCGACGGGTGGTCTGCGCACCCGGGCACAGCCCGCGGCTGGCGGAGGAGATCGGCGCTGAACTGTGCGAACGGCTTCGCAGTGGCAGTTTTCCGCTGCGGCTGCCCGTGGCGCCGTTGCCGGAGCGCACGGCCCTGCTGCCCCTGGACTGATCGCGTCCCAGCGGGCAGACCCGGCGGAAAACCAGCCGTAAGCTCCCGATCTGAGTTGTTCCCCGGATCGGACCATGGCTGACGTTGCCGCCCCTGCACAGGACAACGACCCGAACGCCATGGCCACCACCCCGTCATCCGACGCCACTGCGGTGAACGCCGCGGTCGACGCTGCGGTCAACGCCGAGCCCGCTGCGGAGATCGCCCCTGCCCCGGAGGTCACCCCGGCGCCGGCGCCGGCGACCCCAGCATGGGAACCACCGGCCTCGGAAACCCCGGCAGCGGCAGCGCCAACAACGGCAGCGGAGGCAGCACCCGGCCCGATTCCCGAACCGACCATGGCCGCCCCGGCTGTCAGCGAACCGATGCAGCCGCCATTCAGCGCGACAGCACCGACCATCGCCACCACCATCGACGTTCCCGCCGCCACGGGGCCGGCGGCAACATCCACCGCTGAGGGCGGTGAGTGGGAGCTGCTGCTGCAGAAGCTGAGCCAATGGATCAGCAGCGGCGCCCTGCAGGAGCAGTGGCAGGCGGCCCGCACGCCCCTGAGCCTGCTGGCTGGCCTGATCGCCCTGCTGCTCGTCGTGCGCGTGTATGGCGCCCTGCTGGCCGTGATCGACAGCCTGCCGCTACTGCCTGGTCTGCTGGAACTGGCGGGCGTGATCGCCCTGACCCGGTTCGCCCTCCGGCGTCTGGTGCGCAGTGATGATCGCCAACAGGTCATCCAGGGCCTGCTGGACCGCTGGCGGGCATTCCGCGGCAAACGCTGAGCCGGCAACCCAGGCGGCGAATCCACCGGACGCGGCACCAGCCGGTTGGTAGTTTGGCTTGATTGCGTCATGTTTCACGGTGGACATTCAGCTCGGCCGCTCCCGTACCGTTCGCCGCGCCTACGGCATCGACGAGATCGCTCTGGTGCCGGGCGGCCGGACGGTCGATCCCGCTGTGACCGACAGCAGCTGGACCCTGGGTGGCATCACCCGTGAAATCCCGATCATCGCCAGCGCCATGGACGGCGTTGTCGATGTGGGCATGTGCGTGGAGCTCACCAAGCAGGGGGCCCTGGGGGTCCTCAACCTCGAGGGCGTTCAGTGCCGCTACGACGACCCGAATCCGGCCCTCGACCGCATCGCCGCGGTGGGCAAGGACGAGTTCGTGCCGCTGATGCAGGAGCTTTACAGCCAGCCGGTGCGCGAGGACCTGATCCGCAAGCGCATTGCTGAAATCAAGGAGCGCGGCGGCATCGCCGCCGTGAGCGCCACCCCCGTGGCCGCCCTGAAGTTCGGCAAGGCGATCGCCGAGGCCGGCGCCGATCTGTTCTTTGTCCAGGCCACGGTTGTCAGCACCGAGCACATCGGCCCCGAGGGCCAGGAGAGCCTGGATCTCGAAGCCCTCTGCCGCGACTTCGGCGTGCCGGTGATCATCGGCAACTGCGTCACCTATGAGGTGGCCCTGAAGCTGATGCGCGCCGGCGCCGCCGGGGTGATGGTGGGCATCGGTCCCGGCGCCGCCTGCACCAGCCGCGGCGTGCTCGGCATCGGCATCCCCCAGGCCACGTCCGTGGCCGACTGCGCCGCGGCCCGCAATGACTACTTCAACGAGAGCGGCCGCTACGTGCCGATCGTGGCCGATGGCGGCATCGTCACTGGCGGCGATATCTGCAAGTGCCTGGCCTGCGGCGCCGACGCCGTGATGATCGGCTCACCGATCGCCCGGGCCGCCGAGGCCCCCGGTCGCGGCTTCCACTGGGGCATGGCCACCCCCAGCCCGGTGCTGCCCCGCGGCACCCGCATCAAGGTGGGCACCACCGGCAGTCTGGAGAAGATCCTGCGCGGCCCCGCCTCGCTGGACGACGGCACCCAGAACCTGCTGGGCTGCATCCGCACATCGATGGGCACCCTCGGCGCCCGCACCCTGAAGGAGATGCAACAGGTGGAAGTGGTGGTGGCCCCATCCCTGCTGACCGAAGGCAAGGTGTACCAGAAAGCGCAGCAACTCGGCATGGGCAAGTGAAGAGGGGCGTTAGCCTCCGGGAGTGCGGGCTTCGGCCCTCACACTCCTCACACCCCCCGGCCCGGCGCGTCCGGGCTTTCTGTCTTCAAGCCCTGGCCTAGACAGGCCAGACCTCCATCGCCTCCGGCAGGCGGAAGACCGCCAAGGATGGCCCTGGCCGCTCATCCCACCTCTGGCAACCCACCCTTGGCAACCCAGCGTTAACGAGTGCGGCCAGGCTGGATCAAGGCTGGAAAGCCATTGCTAGATTCCCAAAACCCTGTTGCCTCCTCGGATGTCCAGCGCCCTGCCCGTCACCGACGATCAATTCGAGAGTGTGGTGCTCCAGAGTGATGTTCCCGTCCTGGTGGACTTCTGGGCCCCTTGGTGCGGACCCTGCCGCATGGTTGCACCGATCGTGGAGGAAATCGCCAGCGACTTCGAGGGCAAGATCAAGGTGTTCAAGCTCAACACTGACGAGAATCCCAACGTCGCCAGCCAGTACGGCATCCGCAGCATCCCCACGCTGATGGTGTTCAAGGGAGGCGAGAAAGTCGACACCGTCGTGGGCGCCGTACCCAAGAGCACCCTCGCCGCCACAATCAGCAAATACATCTGATCAGCGTCGAAGCGCCGATGGAACAGAGCCCGCTGCAGGCCCTGGAAGAACAACTCCAGGATCACCCTCAGCGGCGCTCATCATGGAGGCCGCCAACAGCGGCGCCGGCTGCCCCAACACCATCGGGCTGAACGTGCAGCTGCCCTTCGAGCAGCATGCCAACCCCTACGTGAGCAGTTGCGAGGGCCGGCTGCTGCACTTCCGCTACTTCTTCACCCGCAAGCTGTTCTTTCTGCGCGAAAGCGATGCCCTGGTCGTGCTGCCAGGCGGCTTCGGAACCTTTGATGAGCTGTTCGAATCTCTCACTCTGATTCAGACGGGCCGCACACCACCGATCCCCCTGGTGATGCTCGCTCCGCAGGGTGATGTCTTCTGGCCATCCTGGCTGGATGAGGTGCAGACGGAACTCGTGAATCGCGGACTGATCTCAGTCGAGGACACCGCCCTGCTCAAGCAAGCGAGCACAGCTGCTGAGGCGATGGACCAGATCAGCCGGTTCTATCGGGTCTTTCACGCCTGCCAGTTCCAGGAAGACCAGCTTGAGCTGCTGCTGCACGCTCCGTTGCTGGCCGAACAGGTGAGCCTGCTGAACCACGACTTCGACGCGCTGGTCGATGAGGGCAGCATCAGCCAGGGTGAAAGCTGTGACAGCCATGGCATCCTCAGACCCTGCCTGCGGTTCCACCTGGACCGGCGCCGGATCGGCCTGCTTTATCAACTGATCGACCGGCTCAACGACCTGCCACTGCCCCTGGCGCCGGCGATCGAGCAACCTGCCCAGCGACTGTGCACTGCACCCCCCTCCCCATGACGCGCATCGGCCTGATTGATTACGGCATGGGCAATCTGCACTCGGTGCAACGTGCCCTCGAGCGCCTCGGTGCTGCGGTGTTGAGCGTGCAGGAGCCGGCCGCGATGGCGACCTGTTCAGGGCTGGTGCTGCCTGGGGTCGGCGCCTTTGATCCAGCCATGGAGCGACTCCATGCCAGTGGGATGGTGCCGGCGATCGAGCGCTGGTGTGCGACCGAGCGGCCGCTGCTGGGCATCTGCCTTGGGCTGCAATTGCTGTTCGAGAGCAGCGATGAGGGCAGCGCCGCGGGCCTGGGGCTGATCCCGGGTCATGTGGCCGCGCTGCCGCGCAAACCGGGACACCCGATTCCACACATGGGCTGGGAGCCGCTGCAACCGGCACGCCCCAGTCCACTGCTGCCGGCTGAGGCGGACGAGGCCTGGATGTACTTCGTGCATTCGTTCGCGGCGGTGCCGCGGGATCCGGCCTGCATCACGGCCCGGGCAGCCTTTGCCGACACCACGGTGACCGCGGCGGTCTGGCAGGGCTCGATCGGGGCTTGCCAGTTCCACCCGGAAAAATCGGGACTGGCCGGCGAACAGATGCTGCGGCGCTGGCTGGGCTGGGTTGAGGCGCAGGGATGAGCCTGCGTCTGAGCGGAGGACGACGGCTGCACAGTCCGCCGGGAGATACGGCGAGACCCACCCCATCCCGGGTGCGCCTCGCGGTCATGAACATGCTGCAGGCTGAACTGGCGGGGGCCAGCTGGCTCGATCTCTGCTGCGGCAGTGGTGTGATGGCCTGTGAAGCGATCCAGCGGGGCGCGGACCGTGTGGTTGCCGTCGATCAGGATCGGCGCATGGCGGCGACAGCCCGCACCAACCTGCAACTGGTCGCAGCGAGCCGGAGACCGGAGCCCAGCGTGCGGGTGGTGCAGCAGGAGGTGGTGCGCTGGCTGAGGGCAGGGCGAGCAGCTGCAGATCTGTTGACGACCGAGGCGACCGCCACGGAGGGATTCGATCTGATCTATGCCGAT
>RFPK01000162.1 GCA_009926195.1 Synechococcaceae bacterium WB4_1_0192
GCAGAACCGCTCCCGCGTCGGCTCGATCGGTGATGTGCCCCCCGGCGACTCCAGCTTCGCCCTGCGCCTGGCGGTGCCCGCCGGCACCCCGGGGCCGTTCACCTTCTCGAATGTGAAGGCCCGCGGCTTCAGTGCCCCGGTGCGCACCCGCGCCGGTGAATTCGACGACCTGCTGCCGCTGGAGCAGGCCGTGGCCGGGGAGTGAGGGTCGCAGATCCGGCTCCTGCCTAGAGGTAGTTGAGGCTGCTCTCCATCAGCTTCGTGAGCAGCTGCAGGGCCAGGAACGCCACGATCGCCGAGAGATCCAGGCCCCCCAGCGGCGGGATCAGGCCGCGGAAGGCGTTGAGGTAGGGGTCGGTGATGGCGCTGACGCTGGAGAGCACGGGGTTGCTCCAGTCGAGGTTGGGGAACCAGCTCAGCAGCACCCGGACCAGCAGGATGAAGAGGTAGATATTGACGGTCTGAATCAGGATTGCGATCAGTTCGGCGGGGAGCGAAGCCATCGGCTGCTGCGTGGTTGAGGCGACTGTATTCAGCCTGGCTCGGTTTCCGGTTGATCCGGCTCTACCTGAGCCCTCGGCTCCCCCTCAGGCCGGCTCGCCCGGGCCCGGCTGATCAGCTCCTCCGTGCGCACGGCGAAGGTGCGGTGGAACTTCTCGCTCAGGCTCAGCCAGTAGGAGCGGCCCTCGCTCTGGCGCTTGCGCTCGATGAAGTCCTGGGCGAGCAGCTCCTTGATGTGGTCGTAGGCGCCGGAGCCGCGCAGCTCCACCAGTTCCGACTGCAGGATGCGCTTCTTCAGGGCGATGGTGGCCAGCGTGCGCAGGGCCGCGGTGGAGAGATCCACCGGCAGCAGATCCTGAACCAGATCCCCCAGCCCATCGCGCAGCTGCAGGCTGTAGCGCTGCCCCTCCTGGCGGATCTCCAGGGCCGTGTCGCGATGGGCGTAGTCGGCCATCAGGGTGATCAGCCCCAGCTCCACCGCATCGCGGCCCACGCCGGCGATCCCGGCAAGCTCCCCCAGGCTGAGGGGTTTGCCCTTGAGATACAGGATCGCCTCCAGCCGTGCCGGCAGCGACAGCGCCGGTAGGCCGGATTCTGCGTTTCGTCGACGTAGCGATAGCCAAGCCCATCGAGAAAGAGCTGCCACGCCGGCAGCTCCTCGGGCGGCACCTGCACCCCCACCACGATCCGCCCCACGTCGGCGCCGTGGTTCCGGTAGTGAAAGATGCTGATGTTCCAGTTCGGATGCAGGCTGGTGAGGAAGCGCATCAGCGCTCCCGGCCGCTCCGGAAACTCGAAGCGATACAGCAGCTCACGGCCGCGCCCCGCTGCCTCACCGGCGCCGCCTGGCATCCGTCCGCCCACCATGTGGCGCAGGTGAAGCTTCGAGAGCTCGTCGTTGGAGAGATCCAGGCAGGGGAAGCCGGCGGCCCGCACGTCGTGGATCAGATCCTGCTCATCGCGGCTGCCGCTGGTCTGCACCCCCACGAAGATGTGGGCCCGGCCGGGGTCGGCCAGGCGGTAGCTGAACTCGGTGAGGCTGCGGCTGCCCAGCAGGGTGCAGAACTCGCGCAGGCTGCCGGCCCGTTCCGGGATCTCCACCGCCAGCATCGCCTCGCGGTCCTCGGAGAGTTCGGTGCGCTCGGCCACGAAGCGCAGCCGATCGAAGTTCATGTTGGCGCCGCAGGCCACCGCCACCAGCGTGCGGCCCCTGAGGCCACGCCGGGCCACATCCGCCTTCATGCCGGCCACCGCCAGGGCGCCGGCTGGCTCCAGGATCGAGCGGGTGTCCTCGAACACGTCCTTGATCGCGGCGCAGATCGCGTCGGTGTTCACGGTCACCATCGCGTCCACATGGCGGCGGGCCAGGGCGAAGGTGTGCTCCCCCACGCGACGCACGGCCACGCCATCGGCGAACAGGCCCACCTGTTCCAGCGTGACCCGTTCCCCCAGCGCCAGGGAGCGGGTCATCGCATCGGCATCCTCCGGCTCGACGCCGATCACCTCCACCTGCGGCCAGAGGCTCTTCACGTAGGCGGCGATGCCGGCGATCAGGCCACCGCCGCCCACGGCCACGTAGATGGCATCAGGCGGATCCGAGCACTGGCGCAGGATCTCCAGGGCGATCGTGCCCTGGCCGGCGATCACATCCGGATCGTCGAACGGATGGATGAAGGTCAGGCCGCGTTGCTCGGCCAGCCGATAGGCCTCGGCGCAGGCGGCGTCGTAGGTGTCGCCGTGCAGCACCACCTCAGCGCCCCGGGCCGCCACCGCCCGAACCTTCATCTCCGGTGTGGTGACCGGCATCACGATCACGGCCCGGCAGCCCAGCTTCTGAGCCCCCAGGGCCACCCCCTGGGCGTGGTTCCCGGCGCTGGCGGCGATCACGCCCCGCTCCAGCTCCGCGGGCGTCAGGCTGGCCATCTTGTTGTAAGCCCCGCGCAGCTTGAAGCTGAAGACCGGCTGCAGGTCCTCGCGCTTCAGCAGCACCGTGTTCTCCAGCCGCCGCGACAGGTTCGGGGCCGGATCTCCGACAGGGCGAGTCGTCCGCAACGGTCCCCAGCTGTCGCCAACCGATGACACGGGGCCCCGGATGGTGTCCCCTGACGCCAACGGCCAGGGCACAGCGCGTAGGCTGATGCCCACTGAAGGCCAGGGGCATGCATCTAAGCGAGCTGACGCATCCGAATCAGCTGCATGGCCTGAGCACCCCCGAGCTCGAGGGAATCGCCCGGCAGATCCGCGAGCGCCATCTCCAGGTGGTGAGTACCAGTGGCGGTCACCTCGGCCCTGGTCTGGGCGTGGTCGAGCTCACCCTGGCCCTGTATCAGACCCTCGATCTCGACCACGATCGGGTCGTCTGGGACGTGGGTCATCAGGCCTATCCCCATAAGTTGATCACCGGCCGTTACAACGATTTCGACAGCCTGCGCCAGAAGGACGGCGTGGCCGGCTACCTCAAGCGCTGCGAGAGCCGCTTCGATCACTTCGGTGCCGGCCACGCCAGCACCTCAATCTCTGCGGCGCTGGGCATGGCCCTGGCTCGCGATCAGCGCGGCGAGTCGTTCAAGTGCGTCGCCGTCATCGGCGATGGCTCCCTCACCGGCGGCATGGCCCTCGAGGCGATCAACCACGCCGGCCACCTGCCCAAGACACGCCTCCTGGTCGTGCTGAACGACAACGACATGTCGATCAGCCCGCCGGTTGGGGCCCTCTCCACCCACCTCAACCGCATGCGGCACAGCAAGCCGCTGCAGTTCCTGCAGGACAACGCCGAGGAGGCGATCAGGCACCTGCCCTTCCTGCACGGGGAGCTGCCCACCGAGCTGAAGAACCTCAAGGAGAGCATGAAGCGCCTGGCTGTGCCCAAGGTGGGTGCCGTGTTCGAGGAGCTTGGCTTCACCTACATGGGCCCGGTCGATGGCCACGACATCGCCGGCATGGTGAAGGTGTTCCAGCAGGCCCATGAGCACGGCGGGCCGGTGCTGGTGCATGTGGCCACCACCAAGGGCAAGGGCTACGCCTATGCCGAGGAGGATCAGGTGGGCTACCACGCCCAGAGCGCCTTCGATCTGGCCACCGGCAAGGCCTACCCCTCCAGCAAGCCCAAGCCGCCCAGCTACAGCAAGGTCTTCGGCCAGACGCTGGTCAAGATGTGTGAGCAGGACCCGCGGGTGGTGGGCATCACCGCCGCCATGGCCACCGGTACCGGTCTCGATCTGCTGGAGAAGGCCCGTCCGCACCAGTACTTCGATGTGGGCATCGCTGAGCAGCACGCCGTGACCATGGCCGCCGGCATGGCCTGCGAGGGAATTCGGCCGGTCTGCGCGATCTACAGCACCTTCCTGCAGCGCGCCTATGACCAGCTGATCCACGATGTCGGCATCCAGAACCTGCCCGTCACCTTCGTGATGGATCGGGCCGGCATCGTCGGAGCCGATGGTCCCACCCACCAGGGCCAGTACGACATCAGCTACCTGCGCTGTGTGCCCAACTTCACCGTGATGGCCCCCAAGGACGAGGGTGAGCTGCAGCGGATGATGATCACCTGCCTGCAGCACAACGGTCCCACCGCCCTGCGCATTCCCCGCGGCGAAGGTGAGGGCGTGCCGTTGATGGAGGAGGGCTGGGAGCCCCTGGAGATCGGCCGCGGCGAACTGCTGACCGACGGCGATGATCTACTGATCGTGGCCTACGGCTCGATGGTCGCGCCCGCCATGGCCACCGCCGGCCTGCTGCAGGAACAGGGCGTGCGTGCCGCCGTGATCAATGCCCGCTTCCTGCGGCCGCTCGACGAGGCGCTGATCCTGCCGATGGCTCGCCGCATCGGCCGGGTGGTGACGATGGAGGAGGGTTGCCTGGCCGGTGGCTTCGGGGCGGCTGTGGTGGAAACCCTCAACGACCACGACGTGCTCGTGCCCGTGCATCGGATCGGCATTCCCGATGTCCTCGTCGATCACGCCACCCCCGACCAGAGCAAGCTGACCCTCGGACTGACCCCGCCGCAGATGGCTGACAGCATCCTGCGTCGCTTCAGCGCGCTGCGCCGCCAGCCGGTGGGTGTCTGACCCGAGGCCAGGCCCCACGGCCGATTGTGATGTGCTGATCGTCGGCGCCGGCCCTGCCGGTGCCGACCTGGCCCGTCGCCTGGCCGTCGCGGGCGCCACGGTGCTTCTGATCGACGCCCTGCCGGACCTCCGCCAGGCTGCCTTCAGCAGTGCGGCCCTGCCGTGGAGCGCCGTGGAGCGCCACGGTCTGCCGCCGCATGTTGTGGCCGCCCGCTGGAACCGCTGGCTGCTGCTCGGCCCGGGTGACGACCGGCGCGAGTGGGCCACCCAGGGCCATGAGCCCCTCGGTGCCGTGCTGGATTTCGGCGCTCTGCGCCAGTGGCTGGCCCAGCGGGC
>RFPK01000163.1 GCA_009926195.1 Synechococcaceae bacterium WB4_1_0192
TCGTCGACCTCCAGAGCCAGGCCCTGCTCACGCAGCAGCGCCGCCAGGTCGGCTGGCTGGCAACCCTGGGGTACGAGCCGGAGTATGGCGCCCGTCCGTTGCGGCGGCTGCTGCGACGCCGTATCGAGAATCCGCTGGCCACCGAGCTGCTGGAGGAGCGCTTCCTGGCGGCGCGGGCGGTGCGCATCAGCCTCAACCCCGCCGGTGATGGCCTGGAGTTCCAGGCGCTGCCGACCGCGGCCTGAACCAGATCCGGTAGGGTGGCTGTTTGCCGGTGCGTGCGGTGATCACGCCGCGCGGCTCGTTCAGCACCCCCCGTGGACTCCCAGACCGACCCGCAAACCAGCCAGGCGCCGTCCGTCTCCGAGCTGGAGCCAGCCCCCGAATCCGGCTCCACCGGCGGCGGCCTGCTGGGCAGCACCGTCGCTGAGCTGCGCAAGGTGGTCTGGCCCAGCCGCCAGCAGCTGTTCGGCGAATCGGTGGCCGTCATCCTGATGGTGACGCTTTCCGCCTTCGCCATCGCCGCCATCGATCGCTTCTACGGCTGGGCCAACCATCAGGTGTTCCGCTGACACCCAGCCTTCCCTCCTCCCCCTGTTCTCCACGCCCTGACCTGTGTCCGACGTCGACCTGACCACTGACGAACTCGCCACCGCCGACCAGGCTGCCGGCGGCGCAGGCGTGCTCGACATGGCCGCCGCGGCACCGGCCGAGGGCCGCGCACCGATTGCCCGCTGGTACGCCGTGCAGGTGGCGTCAAGCTGCGAGAAGAAGGTGAAGGCCACGCTTGAGCAGCGCGCCGTCACCCTTGGCGTGGACAACCGCATCCTCGAGATCGAGATCCCGCAGACTCCGGCGGTGAAGATCAAGAAGGACGGCAACCGCACCAGCACCGAGGAGAAGGTGTTCCCCGGCTATGTGCTGGTGCGGATGGTGCTGGATGAGGACACGATGATGGCGGTGCGCAGCACCCCCAACGTGATCAACTTCGTGGGGGCCGAGGACCGTCGCGCCACGGGCAAGGCCCGCGGCCACATCAAGCCCCGCCCCCTCAGCCGTCAGGAGGTGGACCGCATCTTCAAGCGCGCCGCCGAGAAGAAGCCCGTCGTCAAGGTCGACCTGGCCGAAGGCGATCAGATCCTGGTCACCGCCGGTCCGTTCAAGGACTTCCAGGGCGAGGTGATCGAGGTGTCGGGCGAGCGCAGCAAGCTCAAGGCCCTGCTCTCGATCTTTGGTCGGGAAACCCCGGTGGAACTCGAGTTCTCGCAGATCAGCAAACAGAGCTGATGCCCGTGCGGCCGTCTCCCTGCGGAGGGCGGCCACAGGTGGTGTCCCGGTTTCCGGGCCCGCCGCACCCGCTGCCCTAGGGTCGCGGATCCGCAGATTGCACAAGCCGCCAGGACGATGGCCAAAAAAGTCGTAGCCGTGATCAAGCTGGCCCTCCAGGCCGGCAAAGCCAACCCCGCGCCGCCGGTGGGCCCTGCCCTCGGTCAGCACGGCGTCAACATCATGGCGTTCTGCAAGGAGTACAACGCCCGCACGCAGGACAAGGCCGGCTATGTGATTCCGGTGGAGATCTCGGTCTTTGAAGACCGCAGCTTCACCTTCATCACCAAGACCCCTCCCGCCTCCGTGCTGATCTCCAAGGCAGCCGGTATCGAGAAGGGTGCCGCCACCTCCGCCAAGGGCTCCGTGGGTGCCATCAGCCGCGCCCAGCTCGAGGAGATCGCCAAGACCAAGCTGCCCGACCTCAACTGCACCAGCGTTGATTCGGCCATGCGCATCATCGAAGGCACCGCCCGCAACATGGGCGTCGCCGTCAACGACTGATCCCAGTCCCGTTCACCCTGCCCCTTACCGGGGGAGAGCCCAAGGGCTCGTCCGTACCCCATTCCGTCATGCCCAAGGTTTCCAAGCGCTACACCGCTGCCGCCGCCAAGGTTGAGGAGCGCACCTACACCCCGCTCGAGGCGGTCGAGCTGGTGAAGGCCAACGCCACCGCCAAATTCGATGAAACCCTCGAGGCCCACGCCCGCCTCGGCATCGATCCCAAGTACACCGACCAGCAGCTGCGCACCACCGTGGCGCTGCCCCACGGCACCGGTCAGAGCATCCGCATCGCCGTGATCGCCCGCGGTGAGAAGGTGGCCGAGGCCAAGGCCGCCGGTGCCGATCTGGCCGGCGACGACGAGCTGGTGGAGACCATCGCCAAGGGCGAGATGGAGTTCGACCTGCTGATCGCCACCCCGGACATGATGCCCAAGGTGGCCAAGCTCGGTCGTGTGCTCGGTCCCCGCGGCCTGATGCCGAACCCCAAGGCCGGCACCGTGACCACCGACCTGGCCTCCGCCATCAGCGAGTTCAAGGCCGGCAAACTCGAGTTCCGCGCTGACCGCACCGGCATCGTGCACGTGCGCTTCGGCAAGGCCAGCTTCGATGCCGCCAAGCTGCTGGACAACCTCAAGGCCCTGCAGGAAACCATCGACCGCAACAAGCCCAGCGGCGCTAAGGGTCGTTACTGGAAGAGCCTCTACATCACCTCCACCATGGGCCCCTCGGTGCCGGTGGACGTGACCGCTCTGCAGGACATCAAGCAGGAAGGCTGATCCCCCTGGCTTGCCGCTGCTGCCGGTTCAGGCCGGCAGCTTCAATCGGCGCTCCAGCTGCTTGAACAGCAGCGAGGCACTGGTGGTCATCACCAGATAGACCAGTGCTACGGCGATGTAGATCTCGAACGCCCGGTAGGTGGTGGCCACCATCAGCTGCCCCTGCCGGAACAGTTCGTCAAAGCCGATCACGGCCGCCAGGCTCGTGTCCTTGATCAGGGTGATGAATTCATTGGCCAGCGGCGGTAGCACCCGCCGAATGGCCTGCGGCGCAATCACGAATCGCATCCGCTCCAGTGGGCTGAAGCCCAGGGCATCGGCCGCCTCCCACTGGCCCCGGTCGATCGATTCGATGCCGCTGCGGAGCGTTTCAGCCAGATAGGCCGCCACATTGAGGCTCAGAGCGGTGACGGCCGCCGGCAGTCGCTCGATCGTGAAGCCCACATCCAGGCTCTGCAGCAGCGCCGGCAGGCCGAAGTAGATCAGAAACAGCTGCACCAGCATCGGGGTGCCGCGAAAGAAGTCGATGTAGACGCGGCACAGGCGGTGGGCCCAGGGCAGCGGAGCCTGCAGCAGCATCGCCAGGGCGGTGCCGCCGATCAGCCCAAAGCTGAACGACAGCACCGTCAGCAGCAGGGTGATGCCGGCGCCCTTGAGCAGGTTCTGGCCCAGCAGCGCCAGATCGAGCCCGGCCAGGGGCGAGAGCCTCGTGCTCAGGGCCGGGGCTGATGCCGGTAGCGCGGGCGGTTCGGCGCCGAACCACTGGTGGTAGAGCGCGGCATAGCGGCCGTCCTTGATCAGCGTGTCCAGGGCTTTGTTGATCGGCGCCTCGAGCGGCGAGTCGGTCGGCAGGGCGATGCCGTAGTACTCGGTGCTGAGGTGCTCGCCGGCGATGCGCAGGCCCGTGAGGTTGGCCTGATCCCTTTCAGGTTGGCCTGATCAATCGCATAGAGGATCGCCGGCACATCGCTCACCACGGCATCGGCGTTGCCGTTGGCCAGCTCCTGCAGGGCCAGGGGGGTCGAGTCGAAGCTGCTGACCTGGGCTCCTGGCACCTTGGCGGCGGCGATGGCGCCGGTGGTGCCGATCTGCACGGCGATGCGCCGGCCCTTGAGTGCCTCCAGGCTGGCGAACTGGGGGCCTTTGTCGCGCACCACGATCGCCTCGCCGGCCTTGAAGTAGGGCCGTGAAAAGTCGATCGCCCGGGCCCGCTCGGCGGTGATCGTGATCGCGCTGATGGCGGCAGCGATGCTGCGCGACTGCAGCGCCGGAATGATGCCGTCAAACGGCAGCGCCACCAGCTCGATCGGGTGGCCTGCCTGCTTGCCGATGGCCTGGATCAGTTCGACATCGAAGCCGCTGATCGCACTGCTGCCGGTATTGCGGTATTCGAAGGGCGGGAAGGTGGGATCCGTGCCCACCCTCCAGGGGCTGCCGGACGTCTCAGGGCCCGCCAGGGCCGATCCGCTCAGCTCCGGCATCAGGCCCCCAAGCAGGCCCGCCGCAAGCACACCTGTCACAACCAGCACAAAGGCGCGGCGCCAGCGGCCGATTCGCTCGATACTGAACCAGGGCCGTCTGCTCATGGCCTGTGCTGCCTTGCGCCACTGAACCCGAATGATCGGCACGGTTGCCACGGATCCAGTGCTCTCGTGCACCGATCTGCATAAAAGCTATGGCGAGCTGGCGGTGCTCAAGGGGGTGAGCACCACCGTGCAGGCGGGCGATGTGGTGTCGATCATCGGTCCGTCGGGCTGTGGCAAGAGCACCTTTCTGCGCTGTCTCAACCGGCTCGAAAGCTTCGAGCGCGGGCAGCTTCAGGTGATGGGCGAGGCGATTGCCGGTGGTCCTCTCGGCTGGCGTCAGCTGCGTCAGTTGCGGCTGCGGGTGGGCATGGTGTTCCAGCAGTTCAACCTGTTTCCGCACCTGACGGTGCTGGAGAACCTCACCCTGGCGCCGGTGCTGGTGCGCAAACGCCCCAAGGCTGCGGTGGAGCGCCAGGCCCTGGAGCTGCTGGAGCGGGTGGGAATCCACGAGCAGGCCAGCAAATATCCCGGCCAGCTTTCCGGTGGCCAGCAGCAGCGGGTGGCGATCGCCCGCAGCCTCTGCATGAACCCGGCCGTGATGCTGTTCGACGAACCCACCAGCGCCCTCGATCCCGAGATGGTGCAGGAGGTGCTCACCGTGATGCGCGAGCTGGCTGAGGCCGGCATGACGATGGTGGTGGTGACCCACGAGGTGCGCTTCGCCCGCCAGGTGGCC
>RFPK01000164.1 GCA_009926195.1 Synechococcaceae bacterium WB4_1_0192
TGGGCTCAGGCGAGCTTGTTTTTCTCTTCGATCATGCGGTGAATGATCGGGGTGAGAATCAGTTCCATCGCGAAGCCCATCTTGCCGCCGTTGACCACGATCGAGGTGGGGCTGGACATGAAGGAGTCATGGATCATGTCGAGCAGGTAGCGGAAGTCGATGCCCCACTTCTCGCGGGCGCCCTTGCGGAAGTGGATGATCACGAATGACTCATCCGGGGTGGGGATGTTCCGGATCATGAAGGGGTTCGAGGTGTCCACGGTGGGGACACGCTGGAAGTTGATGTCCGTCTGGCTGAACTGCGGGCAGATGTGGTTGATGTAATCCGGCATCCGGCGCAGGATCGTGTCCACGGTGGCCTCGGCCGAGTAGCCGCGCTCGTGGTTGTCGCGGGCGATCTTCTGGATCCACTCCAGGTTGACGATCGGCACCACGCCCACCAGCAGGTCAGCCAGGCCGGCCACGTCGTAGCCCTCGCCCTTCACACCGCCGTGCAGGCCTTCGTAGAAGAGGAGGTCGGTACCGCCGGGGATGGTTTCCCAGGGCGTGAACTGGCCGGGTTCGAGGCTCGTGCCCAGGCGTGCGTTGTGCTCGGCCGCCTCCTCGACGGAGTGCAGGTAGTAGCGCTTCTGACCGCTGCCGGTCTCGCCGTAGGTGCGGAACAGCTCTTCGAGCTTGTCGAACAGGTTGGCCTCAGGGCCGAAGTGGGAGAAGTTCTCGCCCTTGGCCAGAGCGCTGGCCATGGCCTCCTTCATCGGGCCACGCTCGTAGCGGTGGTAGCTGTCGCCCTCCACCACGGCTGGGGTGATCCCCTCGCGCTTGAAGATGTGCTCGAACGCGCGCTTGACGGTGCTGGTGCCGGCCCCGGAGGAGCCGGTGACCGCCACGACCGGATGACGCTTCGACATGCGCAGGGATCCGCAAACTGTGGGCGAGTTTGGCAGGTCGCGGGCCCGTTCAGTCCAGGGCCGGTGTCGGCGGCGACCCCTCAGGCCTCCAGGGCCGCCAGCAGTTGATCGCCCATGGCGCGGCAGCCCAGCTGGGTGCAGCCCTCCGCCATCAGATCGCCGGTGCGGTAGCCCGCCGCCAGCACCCGATCCACAGCCGCTTCCAGCTCGGCGGCGGCGGCGTCCTGATGCAGACCGATCCGCAGCAGCATGGCGGCGCTCAGCACCATCGCCATCGGGTTGGCCTTGTCCTGGCCGGCGATGTCCGGAGCGGAGCCGTGGATCGGCTCGAACAGGCCCGGACCCCCTTCGCCGAGGGACGCGGAGGGCAGCATGCCGATCGAGCCGCTGAGCATCGCCGCCTCATCGCTGAGGATGTCGCCGAACAGGTTGCTGGTGAGCAGGACGTCGAACTGGCGTGGATTGCGGACCAGTTGCATGGCGGCGTTGTCCACGTACATGTGGCTGAGCTCCACGTGCGGGTAGCTGAGAGCGTGCAGGGCCTCGACTCGGTCGCGCCAGAGCTGGCTCACATCGAGCACGTTGGCCTTGTCGACCGAGCAGAGCCGTCCACCGCGCTGCACCGCCAGGTCAAAGCCCACCTTGGCGATGCGGTCGATCTCGTCGTCGAAGTAGGCCATGGTGTTGAAGCCACGCACCCGCCCTTCGCTTTCCACCCGGCCTTTGGGGGTGCCGAAGTAGACGCCTCCGGTGAGCTCACGCACCACCATCAGGTCGACCCCTTCGATCACCTCGCGCTTGAGCGTGGAGGCATCGATCAGTGCCGGAATGATCTTCACCGGCCGCAGGTTGGCGAACAGGCCCATGCCGGCCCGCAGGCCCAGCAGTCCGGTTTCAGGGCGCTTTTCCCGCGGCAGGCTGTCGTACTGGGGTGAGCCGATCGCGGCCAGCAGCACCGCATCGGCCGCCTTGCAGGCTTCAAGCGTGCTGGCGGGCAGCGGTTCGCCGGTGGCATCGATCGCGGCGCCGCCCATGGGCTGCTCGTCGTAGGCGAGCGCGAAGCCATGACGTGTGCTGACCGCATCGAGCAGCTGGCGGGCCACTGCGGTGATCTCCGGGCCGATGCCGTCACCGGCAAGCAGGGTGATCCGGTAGCTGGAGGTCACGGGCGCAGGGGGCTTGGGCTGGGCGCGAGGCTACGCGCCGGCGCGTCCCCCCCTTCGCGCCCGTGGCTGACCGCAGCGGGGAGGCGGCTCAGTCGGGGCGGCCTTTCTCGAGCTGACGCAGGGTGCGGGCCAGGTCCGGCAGCTTGTTGAACACCGCCGAACAGCGCAGCCAGAGGCGGTTGGGAATGGCCGGGTAGCCGCTCACCACCTCGCCGGCCGCCACCTCGCCATGGACGCCGGATTTGGAGGAGGCGATCGAGCGGTCTCCCATCACGGCTTTGTTGGCCAGGCCCACCTGGCCGGCCAGGATCACGCCGTGGCCGAGCCGGGCGCCGCCGGCGATGCCCACCTGAGCCGCCAGGGCGCAGCCCTGGCCCGTGATCACGCCGTGGCCGACGTGCACCAGGTTGTCGATCTTGGTGCCGGCGCCGATGCGGGTTTCACCCACGGAGGGACGATCGATGGTGCTGCCGCAGCCCACCTCCACGCCGTCCTCCAGCACCACCTGGCCGGTCTGGGGCATCTTGCGCCAGCCCTTGGCGGTTGGTACGAAGCCGAAGCCTTCACTGCCAATCACGGCATTGGAGTGCACCACGCAGCCGCGGCCGAGCCGGCAGCCCGGGTGCAGCACCGCCCCGGCGTGCAGTTCACAGCCCTCGCCGATCTCGACGTCCTCGTAGATCACCACGTGGGGGTGCAGGGTGCAGCCAGCACCGATGCGTACATCGGCGCTGATCACCACCTGGGCTCCGACATGACTGCCCATGCCGACCACCGCATCAGGATCGACGACTGCCGTGGCGTGGATGCCGGCGGGGCGAGGGCGGCGGGGATAGAGCAGATCCAGCGCTTCGGCGAAGCCCAGGCGCGGATCCGTCAGGGCGATCCAGGCCATGCCCCGGGCGCTGGCCTGCTCTTGGGCAGCTTCGGCTTCCTCGCCGCGGGCGGGCAGCAGCACGGCGCTGGCACCGCTGGCGGCCAGGGCGGCGGCCAGGGCGTTGCCGGGTTCCAGGAAGCTGATCTGGGAGGACTGGGCCTGGTCGAGGGCGGCGGCGGTGGAGACCACCGGGTCACCGGCCAGGTCGTGGCGGCTGGCCTGCAGCCCACCGGCTGCCTGCACCTCGCTCAGGTGGCTGAGCAGCTCGCTGAAGCGCATGGGGGCGGGAAGGCGTCGGCCGGATCGTAGGGCTGCTGGCATCACCGGGGTCCCCGACCTCTTCCCGACCTCTCCCCCAGCCCCGTTCAGGTGGCGGTGAGCACGAGCTGGTCGCGGTGCACCACCAGGCCCCTCTGGCCGATCCGCTGGCGGACTTCATCGCTGCTCAGGGCGCTCAGCCCGCGTGCCAGTTCACGGCCGTCCAGGCTCAGTAGGCGCACGGGTTCGCGCCGCCCGAAGTCGCCGTCCACCCGACGCACGCCGGCCGCCAGCAGCGAGGCGCCCTTGGCCAGCAAGGCCTGTTCGGCGCCGGCATCGATCGTGATGCTGCCTTTGGGCAGCAGCGCGTGGGCCAGCCAGCCCTTGCGGTTGCTCAGTGGGTTGGGGCTGGCCCGGAACAGGGTGCCGCGCTCCTCACCCGCCAGCAGCGCGTTGAGCACGGTGGGATCGCGACCATCGGCCAGACGCACCCGCACGCCGCTGCTGGTGGCGATGCGGGCGGCGGCCAGTTTGGTGGTCATGCCACCGGTGCCCCAGCGACCGCCCCCCTTGGCGGCGCCGTTCAGGGACTCCAGCTCCGCTGGACCATCCACCACGGCGATCGGTCTGGCCGAGGCGTCGCTGCGGGGATCGCCGGTGTAGAGGCTGTCGATGTCGGTGAGCAGGACCAGCTCATCGGCGTCGATCGCCACAGCGACCAGGGCGGAGAGGGTGTCGTTGTCGCCGAAGCGCAGTTCGTCGGTGGCGAGGGTGTCGTTCTCGTTGATCACCGGCGTCACCCCCCAGGCCAGCAGTTGCTCGAGGGTTCGACAGGCGTTCTGGTAGCGGCGGCGGGAGGCCAGATCGCCGCGGGTGAGCAGCACCTGGGCCACGCAGCGGCCATGGTGGGCAAAGGCCTGGTCGTAGAGCGTCATCAGCCGCCCCTGGCCGATGGCGGCGGCGGCCTGGAGCGCTTCCACCTCGGTCGGCCTGGAGCGCTGTCCCAGGGCATGGCAGCCCAGGCCGACGGCACCGCTGGTGACCAGCGCAACCGGTTCACCCCGCTGCCAGAGGCCGCAGAGGCTCTCGGCCAGGTCGGCGATCACCCGTGCGGTGTCGCGCCCTTCCGTCCCCCTGAGCAGGCTCGTGCCCACCTTGATCACCCGGCGTATCGCCATCGCGGCTCAGTCCAGGTCGGCGCCGGCCAGCCGCGCCAGATTCTTCTCCAGCTTCTGCCAGCGGTCGTGCCGGCACGGCCGACCTTCGGCATCCACCGGCTTGACCAGCACGGTGTAAAGCCCGAGACGGTTGCCGGCCAGCACGTCGGTGAACACCCGATCGCCGACGATCGCCACCTCCCCTGGAGGCAGTGCCAGGGTCTCGAGCACCTGGCGCAGGGGGCCGCGTCGCGGTTTGCCCGCGCTGGTGGTGTAGTTGACTCCCAGGGCCTCCGCGACGCTGCCGATGCGGCTGCGGGAGGGGTTGTTGCTGAACAGGTGCAGGGGCATGGACTGCTGGGCCTGCCGCAGCCAGGTCACCACGCTCTCGGGCATCTGGTGACCGCGTCTGGGCAGCAGCGTGCGGTCCACATCCAGCACCAGCGCCCGGATGCGCTGTTGGAG
>RFPK01000165.1 GCA_009926195.1 Synechococcaceae bacterium WB4_1_0192
CCTCCGGCATGCCGGAGGTGGCACTGGTGGCGGAGGTGGCTGTGGCTGTGGCGACTGAACGATGCGACCCGGAGCGAACGGGACGAAACGGAGCGAGGGGAGTAGAGAGGCAGGACGCGGTCACGGAGCCGACTGCGAAGTAATACAGGTGTACTCATGACTTCCTGGGCTGTCAACCCGGACGCACGCGTGCTCGTGATCGGTGGTGGCTATACGGGCCAACGCTTCGCCGCCAGCGCCGCGGCCGCCGGCGCACGGGTGTGGCTGACGCGCCGCAGCGCTCCTGAAGCAGGCAATGCCGATGGCCTGCAATGGTTGCGTTTCGATCCGGCCAACGGCCATCACCTCACCGCCCTGCCCGACGGTCTCAGCCACGTGCTGGTGACCCTGCCAACCGGCAGCGACGACAGCGACGCGGCCCTTGATCACCTGCTGCCGGCCCTGCGGCAGCAGCCCCTGGCCTGGCTGGGCTACCTGTCCACCACCGGCGTCTACGGCGACAGCGGCGGGGCCTGGGTCGATGAGGACAGCCCGACCGAGCCGACCCTGCCCCGCAGCCAGGCGCGCCTGCGCTGCGAGCAGCGCTGGCTGGCGAGCGGCCTGCCGGTGATGAGCTTCCGCCTGCCGGCGATCTACGGCCCGGGGCGCTGCCCCTTCGAGCAGCTGAGGCAGGGCAGCGCCCGCCTGGTGCACAAGCCCGCGCAGGTGTTCTGCCGGATCCACGTTGATGACATCGTCGGCGCCCTGATGCACGGCCTGGCCCTGCCGCCCGAGGCGCGACCGGCGCTGCTCAACGTCAGCGACGACACCCCCTGCCCCTCCAGCGAGACCCTCGGCTACGCCGCCCATCTGCTGGGCTGCAAGCTGCCACCGCTGCAACGCTTCGAGACGGTCGCCGCCAGCATGAGCCCCATGGCCCTCAGCTTCTGGGCTGACAACCGGCGCGTCAGCAACCGACGGCTCTGCCAGGAGCTTGGCTACCGCCTGCGCTACCCGAGCTATCGCGAAGGATTCGCCGCCTCCCTGGCGGAGGAGCAGGCCCTGGCGGCGGCGGGCAGCCCCAGGGCCGCAGCCCAGCCGTGATGGAATGAGCGTTGGCTAACCACCCGGCCGCTCACTGGCGGGGCGATCGGGATCCGGCACAAACGGGGCCCCTGCATCGTGCAGGAGGCGGTCCCAGCGCAACTCCACCCAGCCGTTGCGTAGGCCCAGCACAAGCCCGAGGCTGAGTCCCGCCAGCAGCAACCAGCGCAGCATGCCCATCCCGGCCAGCGACCCCAACCCTAAGGGCAACCGCCTGGCCGTCGCCCTCGGCGATCCAGCCGGCATCGGCGCCGAAGTGGTGCTCAAGGCGCTGGCCCACTGGCCGTCCCAGCAGCAGCCGACGCCCCTGCTGGTGGGCTGTCGCCGCTGGCTGGAGCAGAGCCACGCCGAGCTCCGCGGACGCTGCAGCGCACCCCTGGCCGATCCCGATGGGCTGGAGCTGCTGGATCTCCCCCTGGAGCGACCGATCCGCCCCGGTGAGGCCGGCGCCGCCAGCGGTGCTGCCAGCTTCCACTGGCTGACGCAGGCCGTGGCCGCCGTGCAGAGCGGCCGCTGCCGGTCATTGGTGACCGCCCCGATCGCCAAGCACGCCTGGCACGCCGCCGGCCACCGCTATCCAGGCCAGACCGAGCGACTGGCGGAACTGGCCGGGGTCGCGGAAGCCTCGATGCTGTTCACCGCCCGCTCACCGCATGGCGGCTGGCGACTGAACACCCTGCTGGCCACGACCCATATCCCCCTGGCAGCGGTGCCAGCGGCCCTCAGCCCCGAGCGCCTCGTCGCCAAGCTGGACGTGCTGCTGGAGTTCTGCCGGCGCTTCCGCGAGCGGCCGCGCCTGGTGGTGGCAGGCCTCAATCCCCACGCCGGCGAAGCCGGCAAGCTTGGCCAGGAGGAACAGGAGTGGCTGATCCCCGCCCTGGAAGCCTGGCGCACGCAGAACCCGCAGGTGGAGCTGATCGGGCCGCTGCCAGCGGACACCTGCTGGCTGGACGCCGGCCGAGCCTGGGCCGGCACGGGCACAGCCCAGGCCGGCGATGGCTACCTGGCCCTATATCACGACCAAGGGCTGATCCCGGTGAAGCTGCTGGCCTTCGACCAGGCGGTGAACACCAGCCTGGGACTGCCGTTCCTACGCACCTCACCGGATCACGGCACCGGATTCGCGATCGCCGGCCAGGGGATCGCCCGGGCCGACAGCATGCAGGCCGCCCTGGAGGCGGCCCTGGAGCTGGGCTGACCTCAGCCCGGCTTGACGCGCATCAGGACCTGGCCGAACTCCACGGGGGTGCCGTTCTCCACCAGGATCTCGACCACCTCGCCGCTGACCTCGGACTCGAGCTCGTTCATGAGCTTCATGGCCTCCAGGATGCAGACGGTCTGACCGACGTTGATGCGAGCGCCCAGCTCAACAAATGCCGGATCGCCGGGGGCAGGGGCGCGATAGAAGGTGGCCACCATCGGTGCCGTGATCTCCACCAGATCACTGCGCACAGCCGGTGCGGCCGGGGGTGCCACCGAAGGGGCCGCCGAGAGGGGTGCAGCCGGAACCGGGGCCGGTGCGGCGTGCATCACCACCGGGGCCTGGGCCGCGGGCAGGTTGCGCCGCAGTTCGAGGCGGAAATCGTCGCCCTCGAGCTTGAGTTCCTGGATGTCGCTGTCGCCGAGCAGGCCGATCAGCTCGCGCAGTTGTTGATGGTCGAGTTGCATGGCGATCAGTTCTCCCGGCCGAGGTAGCTGTCGGTGCGGGTGTCGATCTTGATCTTCTCCCCGATCGACAGGAACAGAGGCACCATCACCTGAGCACCGGTCTCAACGATCGCCGGCTTGGTGCCACCGGTGGCGGTATCGCCCTTCACACCGGGATCGGTCTGGGTGATCTCCAGCACCACGGAGTTGGGCAGTTCCACCTCAAGGGGCTTGCCGTTCCAGTAGACGACGTTGACCTCCATGCCCTCCTTGAGGTACTTGCGCTGATCGCCGATCTGCTTGGCGGTCAGACGGGTCTCCTCGTAGGAGGCCATGTCCATGAAGACGTAGTCGTCGCCTTCCATGTAGGTGTGCTGGAGCACGGCCTTCTCCAGCTGCGCCTGGGGGACGGTTTCACCGGCCCGGAAGGTCTTCTCCACCACGTTGCCGCTCTGGACGGCCTTGAGCTTGGTGCGGACGAAGGCGGAACCCTTGCCCGGCTTCACATGCAGGAACTCGACGACACGCCAGACCTGGCCATCGAGCTCAATCGTTGTGCCGGTACGAAAGTCGTTGCTCGAGATCATTCCGGCAGAACGGTTCAGGCCGGATTGTACGGCTGTGGCAGAGTCCGGGCAGAAACAAGGCTGCTGCATGGATCCGGCCCGTCACGGCATCCGTCAACCCCGCACCACCTCCCCCTGGCGACCGCTGGCGGGGCTGCTGCTGGCGGTCGCTCTGGTGATCGGCCTGCTCGGGACTCCGGCCCGCGTGCTGGCGGCGCTGCCGCCGGGCAATGCCGTGAAGGACCCCACGGCGATCCTGCGCAATGCCCTGCCGATCGATCAGCCCGACCTGCAGGAGCTGCAGCACCGTCTGGAGAGCACCAGCGACGACCTGCGCGCCAAGCGCTGGAGCGCGCTCACGGCAACGGCCCGCCGCAGTCAGACCCTGCTGAGCAGCCGCCGCCAGGCCATCCTCGACAGCCTTCCCGCCAACGACCAGACCCAGGGCAGCAGCCTGCTCGATGCGCTGGACAGCGAGATCCAGACGCTGAGCGCCGCCACGGAAGTGAGCGACCGCGACGGCTTCCTGAACGCGCGGAGGGCGGCCCTGAGCAGCATCGGCCAGCTGGAAGGGCTGCTGGTGGGCGACTTCCCCTTCGAGATCCCGGCTGAATTCGCGGATCTGCCCCGCCTGCTGGGGCGGGCCACCGTGGAGATCGACACCACCCAGGGCAAACTCACCGCCGTTGTCGACGGCTACAACGCACCGCTGACCGCCGGAGCCTTCGTCGATCTGGTGCAGAAGGGCTTCTACGACGGCCTGCCCTTCACCCGCGCCGAGGACTTCTACGTTCTGCAGACCGGCGATCCCAAGGGTCCGGAGACCGGCTACATCGACCCCAGGACCAAGGCCGAGCGCACGGTTCCCCTGGAGATCAAGGTGCCCGGCGAAGCCGAGCCCTTCTATAACGCCACCTTCGAGGACCTCGGCCAGTTCACCGCCCAGCCGGTGCTGCCCTTCGCCACCCTCGGCACGATGGGCTGGGCCCATTCCGATGAAGCACTCGACGATGGATCGTCGCAGTTCTTCTTCTTCCTCTACGAAGCGGAGCTCACCCCCGCCGGCCTCAACCTGGTGGATGGCCGCTACAGCGCCTTCGGCTATGTGGTGGACGGCTTCGATGTGCTGGAGGAGCTCGGCATCAGCGACGGCATCGTCAAGGCGCGGGTGATCGAGGGAGGCGACAACCTGAAACCACACGCCTGAGGCCCGTGCTGCTGCGCGACCTGGGGGAATGGGAGCTGCTGAAGCGCCTGGCGATCTACGCACCACCAGGCCAGCTCGATGACGACGCCGCCCTGCTGGTGGAGCGAGCCGGCCGGACCCTGGTCGTGAACACCGACGTGCTGGTGGAGGGTCTCCACTTCAGCGACGCCACCATGGGGCCGGCCGACCTGGGCTGGCGCGCAGCCGCCGCCAACCTCTCCGATCTGGCGGCGATGGGCTGCCAGCAGGTGGTGGGGCTGACGGTGGGGATGGT
>RFPK01000166.1 GCA_009926195.1 Synechococcaceae bacterium WB4_1_0192
GCCAGCACCGCCATCACCACCCGGAAGCTGAGGGTGTAGGCCTCACTGGTGGCAAAGCCCACGAACACCATCAGCTCGCTGACGAAGCCGCTCATCCCCGGCAGGGCCAGAGAAGCCAGGGAGCAGACGGTCCAGAGCGCAAACATCTTGCGCATCTTCTGGCCCACACCGCCCATCTCATCGAGCTGCAGGGTGTGGGTGCGGTCGTAGGTGGCGCCCACCAGGAAGAACAGCGAGGCGCCGATCAGGCCGTGGCTGATCATCTGCAGCATCGCTCCGCTGGTGCCCAGATCGCTGAAGCTGCCGATGCCGATCAGCACGAAGCCCATGTGGCTGATCGAGCTGTAGGCGATCTTGCGCTTGAGGTTGCGCTGGGCGAAGGAGGTGAGCGCCGCATAGATGATGTTCACCACCCCCAGCACCACCAGCAGCGGCGCGAACTGGGCGTGGCCTTCAGGCAGCAGCTGCACGTTGAAGCGCAGCAGCGCGTAGCCGCCCATCTTGAGCAGGATCCCGGCCAGCAGCATGTGAACCGGTGCCGTGGCCTCGCCGTGGGCATCCGGCAGCCAGGTGTGCAGGGGCACGATCGGCAGCTTCACGCCGAAGGCGATCAGCAGGCCCGCGTAGGCCAACAGCTGGAACTTCGTGGAGAAGTCCTTGGCCATCAGATCGGTGTACTCAAAGCTGGTGTGGCCGCCGTAAAAGGCCATCGCCAGCCCCACGATCAGGATGAACAGCGAGCTGCCGGCGGTGTAGAGGATGAACTTGGTGGCGGCGTACTGGCGCTTCTTGCCGCCCCAGATCGCCAGCAGCAGATACACCGGCAGCAGTTCCAGCTCCCAGGCCAGGAAGAACAGCAGCATGTCCTGCACGGCGAACACGGCGATCTGGCCGCCATCCATCGCCAGCAGCAGGAAGTAGAAGAGCTTCGGCTTGAAACTCACCGGCCAGGCCGCCAGGGCCGCCAGGGCCGTGATGAAGCTGGTGAGCAGGATCAGCGGCATCGACAGGCCATCGGCCCCGACCGACCAGGCCAGGCCCAGATCCGGCAGCCAGGTCCAGCGTTCAGCCAGCTGCAGCCCCTCCACGCTCGGGTCGTAGCCGTTGATGTAGCCGCCCACCGTGATCAGGAAGGTGATCAGGGTCACCCCCAGGGCGAACCAGCGCACCTGCTTGCCATCGCCCTGGTCGGGCACGAACGGGATCAGCAGGGCCGCCGCGATCGGGAACAGGATCGCGGCGCTCAACCAGGGGAAGGTGGTGCTGCTGCCCTCGGCCAGGGTGGTGGCAAGGGTGACGGCGAAATCCAGGGCCACAGGCCGCTCACGGGTCTGGCCGGAGTGTAGAAATCACGACCGCCGCTGAACCGGGGCGGTGGCCGATGTCACACAGAGCGTTGTGGCTGGGGCCGGCTGCGCGGCGCTCACCGCCGGGCGGGACAGCACCGCGCAGCCGGCCCCAGCCCCTTTGGGGCGCGGGGCGGGAGCTGTGATGTGCAAGCGATCCTTCGCGCCCGGCTGGCGCTCCTACCCCAGCGCTCCGAACAGGACGACGAGGGCGATGACGCCGCCGAACACGATCAGCGCGTAGAACTGGGCGCGGCCGGTCTCGAAGTATTTCAGGCCTTCACCGCTGCCGAGGGTGACCAGGCCGGTGAGGTTGACGACGCCGTCGACAACCTTGGAATCCACCTCCAGAACCGAGCGGGCCAGTTTGCGGCTGCCCTGCACGAACAGCTTGTCGTTGATGTCGTCGAGGTACCACTTGTTGGCCAGGAAGGCGTTGAGCGCCGGGAAGCGACCGGCCACAGCGCTGGCCAGATCGAGCTTGTGCAGCGCGTAGGCCAGGGCCGAGATCGTGATGCCCACAACCGAGATCGCCACCGAGGCGCCGGCCAGGGGCAGGAACTCGCCCCAGCTGAAATGGCTGGCCATGTGGACGGCTTCCTCGGGATCGAGCAGCTGGGCGAAACGGCTGTTCCAGGGGGTACCCAGCAGACCGATCAGCACGGAAGGAACCGCCAGAACCGCCAGGGGCATCGCCATCTGCCAGCCAGACTCGTGCGGGTGGGAGGCGTGCTGGCCATGACCAGCGTCGTGGTCGCCACTGCTCTTGCCAGCGGCTGCCATCAGCTGGGCCTGCACCGTCTTGTCGGTTCCGCGGAACTCGCCCTCAAACGTGAGGAAGTAGAGCCGGAACATGTAGAAGGCGGTCATGCCGGCGGTGATGAAGCCCATCGCCCAGAGCAGGGGATAGGTGTTGAACGCCTGGCCGAGGATCTCGTCCTTGCTCCAGAAGCCGGCCAGGGGCGGGATGCCGGCGATGGCGATGCAGCCGATCAGGAAGGTGGTGCTGGTGATCGGCATCCAGCGGCGCAGGCCGCCCATCAGGCGCATGTCCTGGGCCAGCACCGGCTCATGGCCCACCACCTCCTCCATGGCGTGGATCACCGAGCCGGAGCCCAGGAACAGCATCGCCTTGAAGAAGGCATGGGTCACGAGGTGGAACATCCCCGCCACGGGCGCGCCGCAACCCATGGCCAGCATCATGTAGCCCAGCTGGCTGACCGTGCTGTAGGCCAGACCCTTCTTGAGGTCCATCTGGGTGAGGGCGATCGAGGCCCCCAGGAACAGCGTGATCGTGCCGATCACGGCGATCACGGTCTGCACCGCCGGGAAGGGGACGTACACCGGCTGCAGGCGGGCCACCAGGAACACACCGGCGGCCACCATGGTGGCGGCGTGGATCAGGGCTGAGATCGGCGTGGGGCCCTCCATCGCGTCGGGCAGCCAGACATGCAGCGGGAACTGGGCCGACTTGGCCATCGGGCCCATGAACACCAGCAGACAGAGGATCACCGCCACGGTGTTGCTGACGCTGCCGCCGGCCACGGCCTCCTGCAGGCGGGTGCCGATCTCCTCGAAGCCGAAGCTGCCCGTTGCCCAGAACAGGCCAAGAATGCCCAGCAGCAGGCCGAAGTCGCCGACGCGGTTGACCACGAAGGCCTTCTGGGCGGCATTGGCGGCGCCGTCGCGGTCGTACCAGAAGCCCACGAGCAGGTAGGAGCACATGCCCACCAACTCCCAGAACACGTAGATCTCAAGCAGGTTCGGGCTGATCACCAGGCCCAGCATCGAACTGCTGAACAGGGCCAGATAGGTGAAGAAGCGCACATAGCCCTTGTCGTGGGCCATGTAGCCATCCGAATACACCATCACCAGCACGGCGATGGTGGTGACCAGGGCCAGCATCACCGCCGCCAGGGCATCGACGCGGAAGCCCATCTGCAGGTTGAAGCTGCCGGCGCTGGCCCAGTTGAACAGCACTTCCGTGGGGCCGGCGCCGGCCAGCTGCTGGGCCAGCACCGCGTAGCTCAGTACCGCCGCTGCGCCCACGCAGCTGATCAGCAGCAGCGCCACGGGTTTGCGCAGACGGTTGACGGTGCGGTTGAAGCTGATCAACCCCAGGCCGACCAGGCAGGCCCCCGCCAGCGGGAGCACCGGAATCAGCCAGGCGAGTTCGGCGGGCGAGGGCATCCGGCTCTGGGGCAGTCGTGGTCAGTTTAGGCAGGGCTCAGCGAGGCTCCTGTCGCCCTGTGTCGGCTGGCGCACCCCGTCGCGCCCAGGCTCAACCCAGCCAGTGGGCCAGGCCGGTGCGGGCGAAGGCGGTGGCACCGGCGCCGATGAAGCGGTGGGCCCACCAGAACACAGCCACGGCGATGGCGATGCCCAGCTGGGCCGGCCGCAGGAACTCGCTCAGCACCAGCTGCTGCCGGCCGTCGAGCACCGCCCGGAACGGGATCACCGAGGTGCTGGCCCGAAGCTCCTCGAAGGCGGGGCCGAAGCGGTTGGCCAGGCGGCGGTCGCCGTTCCAGATCGCGAACAGGTGATGGCCGATCAGGCCCACGCAGGCCGCCACCATGAAGCTGCTGCCGATCCAGAGCAGGTGGGTGAAGCACCAGAGGATCTGGCCGATCGCCTGGGGATGGCGGCTGATGCGGATGATCCCGCTGGCATAGAGCCGTACCTGCGGTTTGAGCACCGCCGGGATTTCCAACAGGTTGTAGGTGGCCGGGTAGAGGAACAGGAAGCTGATTGCAGTGCCGGTCCACACCACCGGCACGATCCAGGGCTGGTCCTGCAGGTTCCAGAGGCGGATCCCGTCGTAGCGGTGGGCCAGGAAGTAGCCGATCACCACTACGGCCGACGGGATGCTGACGGCGGCGAACAGCAGCCGCCAGGCCCGTTCACCGATCCGTGCCGCCCCCCAGGCCCGCAGGGAGGCACCGCCGCTGTGGATCACGGCGAAGGCCAGCAGCAGCGCCAGCATCACCCAGCTGCTGTGGTGGGGATTGAGTGCGCTCATGCCGGCGGTTGGGGAGGGTTGATTGTGGCGGATGCCGCGGTGCTGCAGAGGAGCAGGCCAATTCCGGAGGCTGCCCCCTAGAGTTCAGCCTCCAGCCGGTGAACGCCTCGCGATCCCTTCATGGCTGATCTGCCGTTCACCCTCGACCAGCTGCGCATCCTGCGGGCCATCGCCAGCGAAGGCAGCTTCAAAAAGGCGGCTGACAGCCTCTACGTGACTCAGCCGGCGGTGAGCCTGCAGATCCAGAACCTGGAGAAGCAGCTCGATGTGTCGTTGTTCGACCGCGGAGGCCGAAAGGCCCAGCTCACGGAGGCAGGGCACCTGCTGCTGAGCTACTGCGACCGCATCCTCAGCCAGTGCCAGGAGGCCTGCCGCGCCCTCGA
>RFPK01000167.1 GCA_009926195.1 Synechococcaceae bacterium WB4_1_0192
AAACCTGAAACGAGCGTCCTATCTCACGCTACAGATTCCGCCTCCGAAGACTTTATCTTGCATTTTAAATGCTTGGGCGACTATATCGGATCCATAGCATTAATGCGCAAGCCAGAAACATCAGCCAAGCTTTGTGATGCTCTTGAGTCCCTGCTTCCAAGTCAACAAGGTGCACTTGACTGGGATACTCTCTCCAGATGCGGATGGGAAGAGATTGACTTTGGAATGGATGATGCCTACTGGGAATTGGATCACCACGAACCCAATCTTCCTGATTGGGAATTTGATGCGGAACTGATGAACGACTATGGCGGCACCGTGACTGTCAACGATCCGACTGGGTGTAGCCACGTAATCCCAGTCCCCCCAGGCGATCCAGATTTTGTGAAATCCAATCCCGTCCCTGAATTTGATCTTTCTCAAGTTCTGTCCGTGCAATATCCCGAGCCCCAGCTGATCATTAAAAGGCTAAGAGCGGCATTTCTGCTGGAGTGAACGTGACTCCTTGCAGGGATCTTCCCCTTACATGCACTCTGCTATAGCGACTCCCAGAACTCGGCAAGAATCTAGACGCAACCCAGCGTCGCTCAAGTGAGCAGTTGCAGTCGTCAATCGCACAACAAGAACAAACTCGGTCCACCGTCATGGCAGTCTGAACTCCTGGCCAAGCCAACCCAATCCACTGATCCCCCTCATCGCTCCCACACCTGGAGCGGCGAAGTCGCCTCCCACGACCGCGAACAGATCAAGGCTCAGATCCGCTCGCAGACCGGTGCCAAGGAGGTGATCATCCAGAGCGTCCGGGGTAAACTCCGCGAGGGGAGCATAGGGGTTACTGATCAAATTTCAGTACATCCCTCAGCCCCCAGGCCAACAGTTCAAGCATCAAAGCTGCTGATTGAAGGTTTCATCCACTATGGCTAAGTGTAACCACTCCAAAGCAGATCTCTTGGAGGAAGCCCGCTCCGTCGACACCTCCGCCGCCCGCCTTCAGGCCCTGGTCAATAAAGAACCGACCTTAGGAGGAATCATCGCCTCCAACCCATCGGCCTCAATCCAGTTGCTCGATCATCTGGCGCTGCAACATCCTGCCGAGGTGCTGGCCAATCCATTGCTGCCCTTGCGGGTTCTTGAGGATGGTCGTGCTTACAGCGAGTTCTCCCTTCCCGCTCTGGTGTCTCTCTGCATGGCCTGGACCCCAGGACGAGATGAAGAGTTGCTACAAGAAACCAAGACTCGCATTGCGGCTGGGCTGGAAGAGTTGGCCAATCAGGAGGAGGCTTCGCTGTCCTGCGAATGGGTCTATTGGAGATCATTCAAGCTCGATCCCGAAGATTGTGACTGCTTGATCAATCACTCTCTCCGTTTGACCATGGAAGTACGTGCGGGAATGGTATCTGAAGGGCCTGTTTCGGTTCATGGGATTCCAAATCTCAGCACGTGCGGTCCTGAGTTATCGGATTGTTCAAGGGGTGACCTCACTGCATTTCTTCAAGCTCTTTCATCTGGCAATCTCCACAATTACATTGACGATGACGAGCTTATTCGCGAAGACTGCGGTTTCCGGGACGTTCGCTTAGACGGCGAGAAGCTACCCGATAGCCTTTCCATCGATGGAACCTCTTTATACAAATACAATGACGAAGAAGAAGATGATGAAGAAGTCCTTGGCAGCTCGGTAAGCCCTATGCACGCATCAGCGATCCCGACAAGCGGGCGCTGCTGCGTCAGGAGCGGCTGGCCGCCATCGGGCGGATTGGCGCGGTGGCCCGTGAGCAGGGCGCCGCGTTCATCGTGGTGGCCGGTGATCTGTTCGATTCGCACCAGCCCACCCGCGCCGATGTATCGGCGGCCTGCAGCGCCATCGGCGCCCTGGGCCTGCCGGTGCTGGTGATCCCGGGCAACCACGACCACGGCGGCGGCGGCAGCCTCTGGCAGGAGAGCTATTTCCTGGAGGAATGCCAGCAGCTGGCCGCCAATCTCACGGTGCTGCTGGAGCGTGCTCCCTTCGAGCTCAGCCGCATCGGCCTGCCCGGCGGGGTGCTGCTGCCCTGCCCGCTGCTGCGCAAGGCCGAACCGGTGGATCCCACCGCCTGGCTGCGCCAGCTCGACTTCAGCCCCTGGGCTGATCAGCCGCGGATCGTGCTGGCCCACGGCTCAATCCAGGGTTTCGGCAGTGAGGACAGCGGCGACACCGACGACGAGAACCCGCCGGTGCCCACCAACCGCATCGACCTGTCGGCCCTGCCCGCCGGCGAGATCGACTACATCGCCCTGGGCGACTGGCACGGCCTCAAGCAGGTGGGCGCCCGCGCCTGGTATGCGGGCTGCCATGAGATGGACCGCTTCCCGCGCTCAGCCGACTACAGCTCCGGCCAGGTGCTGGTGGTTCAGGCCTCGCGTGGCGCCATGCCGGAGCTGTTCCCCGTGCCCACCGGTGGCATCCGCTGGCACCAGCTGCAGCACCGCTTCAACAGCGACGCCGACCTCGAGCGCCTCGAGGATCTGCTGCGCGACCTGATCGGTCCCCGCAGCAATCAGGACCTGCTGCTGCTGGAGCTCGACGGCAGCCTCAGCCTGGCCGCCGCCTCGCGCCTGCAGGACCTGCTGGAACGCCTGGAAGCCCGGCTGCTGCGGCTCAAGCGCCGCGATCGCACCAGCGTCGCCCCCGATGCCTCCGAGCTGCGCCAGCTCACGGAGCGGGCCGGCGATCCGCTGGTGGCCCGGGTGGCCCTGCGCCTGCAGCAGCTGGTGGAGCAGGGCGCAGACCAGGGCGAACTGGCCCGCATGGCCCTGCGCGAACTGCACCGCGCCTGCGTCAGCCGCTGAGCCAGTCGCGGCTGCAACGTCCGTTCCTTCAGTCCTGATTCCCCCGTCCACCGTCTTCGTCCATCCCATGCGCCTGCTGTCCGCCCGCGTCCGCGACTACCGCATCCATCGCGATCTGGCGTTGGAGTTCGATCCGCGCTTCACCGTGATCGCCGGCCCGAACCAGAGCGGCAAGAGCACCCTCGCCGAAGCCCTGCACCGCGCCCTGTTCCTGCCCGCCAGGACCGGCGGTGAGCTGCAGAAGGGCATGCAGACCAGTCCCTTCCTCAGCGATCCGGAGGTGGAGCTGAGCTTCGAGGCCGGCTCGCAGCGGTGGACGCTGCGCAAGCGCTTCGCCAGCACCCGCGGCAGCGTCTCGCTCACCGATGGCCGGGGCCTCAGCCTCCAGGGCGACGAGGCCGAGGAGCGCCTGGCCCAGCTGGTGGGCACCGCCGCCGTGGCCCGCAACCGCGGTGCAGCAGACCAGCTCAAGGAGCGCTGGGGCCATCTGTGGGTGTGGCAGGGCTCCGCCAGCAGCAATCCGCTCAGCTCGGGGGGGGCCTCCTACGACCACGACCGTCTGGTGGAACGGCTGCAGGCCGGCGCCGACCTGGGCGTCACCTCGGCCCTCGATCTGGCGGTGCTTGAAGACATCCAGGCCCGCTGGAGCGCGGTGTACACCCCAGGCGGTGCCAACCGGGCGCCGCAGGTGCGCAAGGGTTCACCGCTGCAGCTGGCCCGGGCCGCTTCCGAGCAGGCGCAGGAGGACCTGCGCGGCATCGAGGCCTGGATCGCCCAGCAGGCTGAGGTGGCGCACACCTACCAACAGGCCCTCGACACCCTGGGCCGGATCGCTGAACAGCTGCCTGGGCAACGGCGGCAGCGCCAAGCCCTGCAGCAGAGCCTCAGCCGCAGCCTGGAACTGGAAGCGCAGATCGCCAGCCAGCAGCCCCAGCTCGATGGCGTGCTCAAGGAGCTGGCCTCCCTTCAGCAGGACCGGAGCCAGCTGCAGCAACAACAGAACCGCATCCAGGCGCTCACCGCCGACCAGGCCCCGGCTCAGGCTGCCCTCCATGGGCTGCGGGAGGCTCTGCCGGGCCTGGAGAGCAGTCAGGCCCAGGCCTTCAGCCAGCTGGAGCAGCAGCAACGCCTCAGTGCCGGGGCGGTCGCTGCGGTGCCCGTGATCGAGGCGCGCCTCAAACGCCTGCGGCTGAAGGAGGAGCAGAGCCGAATCATTCAGCGGCTCGCGGATCTGGAGGCGCTGCGGGTGCGCTTCCGCGACCTCAGCAAGGACGTGGAGGCCCTGCCGCCGCTGGATGGGCCCGCGGTGGAGCGGCTGCGCCGACTGGAGGCGGCCCGCACCACGGCCGAGGCCCGCGCCGAGGCCCTTGCCACCGGCCTCGAGCTGATCCGTGCCGATCAGCCCGTGCTCCTCGATGGCGAGGTCCTTCAAGCCGGCGCCACGCGCCAGCTCTGCCAGCCGGCTGTGCTGCAGCTCGGCGAGGCGGTGGAGGTGCGCCTGGTGCCCGGCGGCGGTGCTGGCACCGCCCAGGCGGCCCAGGACCTGGAGCGATCAGGCCAGGCGCTGGCCAGTGCGCTGGCGACCTTCGGGCTGGCCTCGGTGGAGGAGGCGGCGGCCCTGGAGCGCCGCCGCAGCGATCTGCTGGCGGAGCGTCAGCGGCTGGTGGAGCAGGCGAAGGCCAACGGCGAGGACACCAAGTTGCGCCTGCGCCTCCAGGCCATCGATGGCGAGCTCAGCGCGCCGTCCATGGCCGCTGCTGCTGAGGCTGAAGGGCTCGATCCCACGGCAGCGCCGTCCGAGGAGGAGCTGCTGCTCCGGATTTCAGAGCTGGACACGGAGCTGCAGCAGGCCCGGGCCAGCCGTGATGCCGCCCAGGGTGAACAGCAGCGGCTGCAGAGCCAGCTGCAGCTGGCT
>RFPK01000168.1 GCA_009926195.1 Synechococcaceae bacterium WB4_1_0192
GCAGCTGGCGGTGCTGGCTCAGCTCAAGGGCCCCGCTCTGCCCGGTGCTCTCCCGCAGCCGGTGCGGGCAGAGGCCAGGCTCAACCTGCGCTTCGTCAGCCACCCCTCGGTGCAGCTGACGCGGCTGCGGATGCGCCGTGGCGCCGCCAGCCTGGAGGCCTCCGGCACCCTCTGGCCGCATCTTGTCGTCCGCAGCCGGGCCCTGACCCTCAGCCCTGATCTGCTTCGACCCCTGCAGCCCTTGCTGGGCAACGATCCCGACCTGCAGGCTGGGCTGAGTCTGCTGGGATCCTGGCAGCGCCCTCAGCTTCTGGCCCGCCTGGAGCAGGCCGCCTCGCCCGGGCGCGAGCCCCTGCTGGCGGAGCTGCGCTGGCGTCCGGGTCTGTTGCGGCTGGAGCGCTTGATCACGCCCGAGCTCAGCGCCAGCGGTCAGCTGCCGCTGCAGTCGACCCCTGGTGGCGGGCTGCGCGCCGGCGACCTCCAGCTCGCGCTCGACCTGCGCCGCTATCGCCTGGAGCAGCTCAATGGGCTGGTCCGTACCCGCCTGCATGGTGTGCTTGAGGCCTGGGGTGAGATCCGCGGGCCGCTCTCGGACCTGCGTCCCGACCTGAATCTGGTGGTGCAGAGGCCGGGGATCGGCCCCTTGCTGCTGGAGGAGACCTGGCAGGGCCAGCTGCGCCTGTCTGGCGGGGCTGGCGGCGAGCTGGCCCTGCGGCCACAGGCTCCCGCCGCCGATGGCCAGCTGCTGGCCCGGTTCGATCGCCGTTGGCTGCCGCAGACGCTGCTCCTGCAGAGGGCCGGTGGAACGCTCAGCGTTCAGGGCAGTCCGAGGCGATACGACTGGTTGGCCCGCCGCCTGCCCCTCAGCGGCCTTTCGGTCGCCCCTGCGGAGGGGTTGCCGCAGCAGCCGCTGAATGGGCGCCTCAGTGGCCGCGGTCAGCTGGAACTGCAGCCCCTGCTGATGGCAGGCATTGCCACGATTGAGCAACCGCAGCTGCTGGGGTTGGCCGGCCGTGAGCTGCAGCTCAGCGGTTGGTTCCGTTCCCGCCGTTTCGGACTGGACGGGCGTTGGCTCGGGCCCCGCGCCGCCAGCGTGGCCCTGCAGTTGCGCGGTCGCCAGGATGGTCCGTTCTGGAGCCGTCTGCAGGCGCGTCAGGTTTCACCGGCGCTGGTGCAGCCCCTGCAGCTGGCCTGGCAGCGGGCCTGGGCCCACCCGCTGCCCCCGACCGGCACGGCCCGTGATCTCGGATCCCTGTTGATCCCCGCAGTCGGTACCACCCTCAACGACCAGCTGGCATCCCTGCTGGAGGCTCAGCAGTGGCGCAGCCGCACCGCCCTTGCGGGGCCTGATGGCGCTGCCGGTCGCCGCCGCGACGCTGATCTGGACGGTCGCTTTGATCTCGACCTCACCCTGGCAGGGCCCCGCTTGGATCAGCTGACGCTCGATCTCGATGCCCGTGGGCAGCTGTGGTGGCGCGAGGAGGGGGTCGATCGCCCCCTCGGCGCTGCACCGCTGACGGCCCGCCTGCAGGGCCCCCTCTGGCAGGGCCGCGGCAGCTTCAGCCTGCAGAATCTGCCCCTGGCCCTGCTGGCCCTGTTCACGCCCGTGCCGGAGGGGTTGCGGGGCGACCTGAGCGTGCAGGGCAGCTACGGCCGGATTGGCCGGCGCGGCCAACCGCAGCTCAGTGCCGAGATCGGGCTTGTCCACGGTGCCCTGCGGGATCAGCCCCTGGCTCTTGAGCGTGGCGTCCTGGCCCTCAGGGCCGGAGTGCTCAATCTGGATCTCTCGCTGCGGGGTGCTGCAGCGGCCAGCAGTGTTGATCTGCGTGGCCGTATCCCCCTGCGCCCCGATCAGGATGGTCTGGAGCTGCGCCTGGCCAGTCGCGGCGATGGTCTGCGCTTCCTCTCGGTCCTGGCCGGTCCGGGGCTGCGCTGGCAGCGGGGCAGCGCCGATCTCCAGCTGCTGGTGCGCGGCTCCCAGACCGAACCGGTGGCCAACGGCTTCCTGCGCCTGCGGGAGGGTGTGGTGCAGCTGGCTGGCCAGACCATCCGCGATGTCGAGGCCACGGTGCTGTTCGACTTCAGCGAACTGGAGCTGCAGCAGCTGCGTGCCCGGGTGGGTGGCTCCGGTCTGCTGAGCGGCTCCGGGCAGCTGCCGCTGTTCACAGCCAGTACGGACGCGCCGCGCCTGCTGCGGCTGCAGTTGCAGCAGGTGCCGTTCAGCGTGCCCCGGATGACGGCGCGGGCCGATGGGGAGCTGCTCGTCAGCGGTGCCCTGCGGCGCGTGCGCCAGCTGCTTGATGAACGATGGGATTTCAGCCGGCCGTTGGTGGTGATGGGCCAGCAGCTGGAAAGCACCGCCAGCCGTGATCTGCGCGAGACGGTGCCCAACCTGCCCTTCCTGGCCCTCAGTGATCTGCGCCTCCGTCTCGGTCCCGATCTGCGGGTGACCGTGCCCAACGTGCTCAACTTCAACACCGGCGGCCAGCTCACCCTCAATGGCCCCCTCGATCCCTCGATCCGCGCCAGCGGCGTGGTGCGCCTGCTGAATGGTCGTCTCGGCCTGTTCACCACCAATTTCAGCCTCGATCCCGATGCCCCAAACGTGGCGGTGTTCACCCCCAGCCTCGGCCTGATCCCCTACCTGGACATCGCCCTGCGCACCCGGGTCTCGGACACGCTCACCGGCACCGCTGCTGCGGCGGGTCCCGATCTCTCGAGCCCGAACAACTGGAACGGCAACACCGCCTTCAGTTCCGTCGATCAGCTGCGGCTGGTGAAGGTGCGGCTGGAGGCGGCCGGCCCCGCCGATCGCCTCGCCCAGAACATCCGCCTCACCAGTTCACCGCCGCTGCCGCCGGAGCGCCTTGTCGCTCTGATCGGTGGCAATTCCCTTGTGGGTCTGGTGGCCGGCAATGCCGGCTCCGCCCTGGCCACCGTGCTCGGTCAGTCCCTGCTGTCGCCCCTGGTGGGGGGCCTGAGCGATGCCTTCGGCCAGCGCCTGAGCTTCGCGCTGTATCCCACCTACTTCGCACCGGCCGAGGTGCAGGCCAGCGCCAATCGCTCGCGCCGGTTGCCCTCCCAGCTGGTGCTGGGGTCGGAGATCGGTCTCGATCTCACCGAACGGTTCAACTTCTCCATCCTGGCTGCACCGAATCGCAGTGACATCCCCTCGCAGATGACCCTGCGCTACCAGGCCAGCGATCGCCTCGGCGTGCAGACCTCGATCGACACCGAGGGCCGCTGGCAGAGCCAGCTCCAGCTGTTCTTCCGCTTCTGATCGTTCAGGATCGCCATCAGCGGGGGTGGGTGCATGGGCCAGACGATGGGCCAGCTGATCGGAATCGATCTCGGCGGCACGGCGATCAAACTCGGCCGCTTCGATCGCCAGGGCCAGCTGCTGGCTGAGGCCCAGAGGCCGACCCCACAGCCGGCGATGCCGGGGGCCGTGACGATGGCGATCGTCGAGGCGGTGCAGAGCCTGGACCCGGACGGTCTGGCGCGGCAGGTGGGCATCGGTCTGCCGGGGCCCATGGATGCCGCCGGTCGGGTGGCGCGCGTGTGCATCAACCTGCCCGCGTGGGAGCAGGTGCCGCTGGCGGACTGGCTGGAGCCGGAGCTCGGCCGTCGGGTCACCCTGGTCAACGATGGCAACGCAGCCCTGGTGGGGGAGGCCTGGCTGGGGGCGGCCCAGGGCTTCAACGATGTGCTCCTGCTCACCCTGGGCACCGGCGTTGGTGGCGGGGTGCTGCTGGGTGGGCAGTTGTTCACCGGCCATGGCGGTGCCGCCGCCGAACCGGGGCTGATCGGGGTGGATCCCGAGGGTCCGCCCTGCAACAGCGGCAACCGCGGTTCGCTGGAGCAGTACTGCAGCATTGCCGGCCTGGGGCGCTTGTCGCCGCTGGAGCCGGCTGAGCTCTGCCGCCGTGCCGATGCCGGTGATGCCGAGGCCCTGGCGGTGTGGGCTCGCTATGGCCGCTGGCTGGGGATCGGCCTCACCTCCCTGGTCTATGTCCTCACCCCGGAGCTGGTCCTGATCGGCGGTGGTCTCAGTGCGGCCAGTCACCACTTTCTGCCGGCCGCCCAGGCGGAGCTTGAGCAGCGGGTGCAGGCCGAGAGCCGCGCCGGCCTGCAGCTGCGCCGCGCCGCCCTGGGTAATGGTGCCGGCCGGCTCGGGGCCGCTCGCCTGGCCCTGCAGCGGCTCACGCAGCCCTGAACCGAGGCCTGAGCCGCCGGCTGGGCATACTGCGGCTGAGCCCCGTGCCGCCGTCGTGAGCGTTCCCGATCCCACCCCCGAGCTGCTGCAGCGGGCCGCTGGCGTACGCCGCGCCGCCATGGCCCTCGGTCAGCTGGGGGATGCCGAGCGCCGCGAGGCCCTACTGGCGATGGCCGCGGCCCTCGAGGCCGATGCCGAGGCGATCGTCTCCGCCAACGCCGCCGACCTGACGGCCGCGGCCGCCGAAGGCCTGGCGCCTGCCCTGGTGGCGCGTCTGAAGCTGGATGCGGCCAAGCTGGCCGCGGCGATCGAGGGGGTGCGCCAGGTGGCGGCGCTGCCGGATCCCCTCGGCGTGCGCCAGCTGCACCGCGAGCTTGATCAGGGGCTGGTGCTCGAACGCCTGAGCGTGCCGCTCGGGGTGGTGGGTGTGATC
>RFPK01000169.1 GCA_009926195.1 Synechococcaceae bacterium WB4_1_0192
GCCTCCGGGCAGAACGGCGCGGTGAGGCACTCGACCTGCAGACCCCGCTGGCGCAGCAGATCGGCCAGCACGGAGTCCTGCAGCAGCACCAGCTGATCGGGGTGAAGCTCCATCGCCACGTGACGATTGCCGAGGTGATAAGCCGCCTGCAACAGGCCCAGGGAATCGGCGGCGCGCACGCGCATCACCGGCTCCGGCGCGGCGTCCACGCGCACCAGGGTGCGGCCGTCATCGCTGCGCAACAGCTCACCAGGCTGCAGGGCCGCCCCCCGGGGCAGCTGCAGCAGCACCGAGCGGCCACAGGCGCTGCGGCGCTGTCCACGCAGGCTGGCGCGCTGATCTGCCGCCAGCGGCAGCTCCAACTGGAGCAGATCCTCAACGGCAGCCAGCTCGGCAGGCACGACCCGCTCCACCAGCACAATCGGGCCCGGGTGCCGCACCACTGACCATCCACCACTCACAAGCACCCTCGCCAGCGGAGCGGCCGAGAAATGTGTCGTTCGCTACTAAACCTGCGCCTGCAGGGGCGGAGCATGGCCCCATGAGCAGCCTGGCCCCCGCCACAGCCAGCAGCACAGCCAGCAGCAACGCCAGCAACCGATGGCGGGCCGATGCCCAGCTGCGCTTCCTGCGCCGCGGTGCGACCACGATCCATCAGGGCGGCGCCACGGCTCCCCTCAAGTGCCAGCGGGCCTCCAGCCAGGCCAGCGGCCACTGTGAGCTGCCGCTGCTGCACACCGCCGGGGGCCTGGTGGGGGGCGACCAGCTGACGATCACGGCCGATCTCGAGGCCGGCAGCCGGGCCCTGCTCACCAGCGTGGCGGCCCAGAAGGTGTACGGCACGGTGGGGCGCTCACGCCAGGCGCCGGCCGGGCTCTGGGCTGAACAACGGCTGCACTTCCAGCTGGAGGCCGGGGCCGACCTGGAGTGGCTGCCCCAGGAGCTGGTGCTCTACCGCGATGGTCTGTTCGAACAGCGGGCCACGGTGGAGCTGGCCGCAGGCGCCAGCTTCCTGGCGGCCGAGGTGGTGCGGCCCGGCACTGCCCAGAAACTGGAGCGAGGGCTGCCGGCGGGCAAGTCGATCTTTGATGTGATCCCGTTCACGGTGGTGAGCCTCGATTGGATCAAGAGCGACCGCCCGCCACTGGTTCTGCCGGCTGTGGCGCCGCAGCCGCAGCCTGCGGGGTCTGGCGCCACCGGAACTGCCGCGCGTCTGGCCGTTCCAGGAGCAGCCCTTCAGCGCCAGCGCCCAGGCCATCGCAACCGGTTCGGGCTGAACCTGACCAGGACCGCCATCCCTGCCACAGTGAAACCATGCATCTCACGCCTCAGGAAAAGGACAAGCTGCTGATCGTCACCGCCGCCCTGCTGGCGGAGCGGCGGTTGAATCGCGGCCTCAGGCTCAACCACCCCGAGGCCGTGGCCTGGCTGAGCTTTCAGGTGCTCGAAGGCGCCCGCGATGGGCGCACGGTGGCCGAGCTGATGACCGAAGGCAGCACCTGGCTCAGCCGCGATCAGGTGATGGAAGGGGTGCCGGAGCTGGTGCATGAGGTGCAGATCGAGGCGGTGTTCCCCGATGGCACCAAGCTCGTGACCCTGCACGATCCGATCCGCTGATCCGGCTCACCCATCCCGTTCCGATCGCTGCCCATGGCCCCGCTGATTCCCGGCGAACTGCTCCCCGAACCGGGCGAGATCGAGCTCAACGCCGGTCGCCCGGTCACCACCGTGCTGGTGGCCAACACGGGTGACCGTCCCGTGCAGGTGGGCTCCCACTTCCACTTCTTCGAAGCCAACGAAGCGCTGGAGTTCGATCGCGAGGCCTGCCGGGGCCTCCGGCTCGACATCCCGGCCGGCACGGCGATCCGCTTTGAACCGGGCGACAGCCGCGAGGTGCAACTGGTGCCCTTTGCCGGTGAGCGCCGGGTGTTCGGCTTCAACGGCCTGATCAACGGCCCCCTCGACTGACCCGCCATGCCCTACCGCATCTCCCGCCGCGCCTACGCCGAGACCTATGGCCCCACCACCGGCGACCGGCTGCGCCTGGCGGACACCGAGCTGATCCTGGAGGTGGAGAAGGATTTCACCGTCTACGGCGATGAGGTGAAGTTCGGCGGGGGCAAGGTGATCCGCGATGGCATGGGCCAGGCGCAGACCACCCGCGCCGACGGGGCCGTCGACACCGTGATCACCAACGCCCTGATCCTCGACTGGTGGGGCATCGTGAAGGCCGACATCGGCCTCAAGGACGGCCGCATCGTGGCGATCGGCAAGGCGGGCAACCCCGACACCCAGGCCGGCGTGACGATTGTGGTGGGCCCCGGCACCGAGGCGATCGCCGGCGAGGGGCACATCGTGACCGCCGGCTCGATCGACACCCACATCCACTTCATCTGCCCCCAGCAGATCGAGACGGCCCTGGCCTCGGGTGTGACGACGCTGATGGGCGGCGGCACCGGTCCGGCCACCGGCACCAACGCCACCACCTGCACCCCCGGCCCCTTCCACCTGGCCCGCATGCTGCAGGCGGCCGAGGGGCTGCCGGTGAACCTGGGCTTCTTCGGCAAGGGCAACGCCTCCACCCCGGAGGCGATCGAGGAGCAGATCCGCGCCGGCGCCTGCGCCCTCAAGCTGCACGAGGACTGGGGCACCACCCCGGCGGCGATCGACTGCTGCCTGACGGTGGCCGACCGCTTCGACGTACAGGTGTGCATCCACTCCGACACGCTCAATGAAGCCGGCTTCGTGGAGGACACGATCCGCGCCATCGGCGGCCGGACGATCCACACCTTCCACACCGAGGGGGCCGGCGGCGGCCACGCGCCGGACATCATCCGCATCTGCGGCGAGGCCAACGTGCTGCCCAGCAGCACCAACCCCACACGCCCCTACACCCGCAACACGCTCGAGGAGCACCTCGACATGCTGATGGTGTGCCACCACCTCGATCCGAAGATCCCGGAAGACGTGGCCTTCGCCGAATCGCGCATCCGCCGCGAGACGATCGCCGCCGAGGACATCCTGCACGACATCGGCGCCTTCTCGATCATCGCCAGCGACTCGCAGGCGATGGGCCGGGTGGGGGAGGTGATCACCCGCACCTTCCAGACCGCTCACAAGATGAAGCTGCAGCGCGGCCCCCTGGCCGAGGACAGCTCACGCAACGACAACACCCGCCTGAAGCGCTACATCGCCAAGACCACGATCAACCCGGCGATCGCCCACGGCATCGACCACCAGGTGGGCTCGATCGAGGTGGGCAAGCTGGCGGATCTGGTGCTGTGGAAGCCAGGCTTCTTCGGCGTGAAACCGGAGCTGGTGCTCAAGGGCGGCTCGATCGTGTGGGCACAGATGGGTGATGCCAACGCCTCGATTCCCACCCCCGGACCGGTTCACGGGCGACCGATGTTCGCCAGCTTCGGCAAGGCCCTGGCCCCCAGTTGCCTGACCTTCGTGAGCCAGGCCGCCCTCGACGCCGATCTACCGCGTCAGTTGGGGCTGCAGCGCACCTGCGTGCCGGTGCTCAACACCCGCGACGGCATCTCCAAGGCGGCGATGCGCAACAACAGCGCCCTGCCCAGGGTGGAGGTGGACCCGCAGACCTACGAAGTGTTCGCCGACGGCGAACTGCTCACCTGCGAACCGGCCGAGGTGCTGCCGATGGCCCAGCGGTACTTCCTGCTCTGAGGCGTATCACGCCAGCGGTAACAACGGGCACCCGAGATCCGGGAGATCGGCCAGAGGATCCCGCCATCGCAGCGGCCCCATGTTCACGGAGTACAGGCCCAGCAAGGGCTACGACGAATACTTCAGCGCCGGCGCCGAGCCGCGCCAGGCGCTGCAACCCCTGCTCTCCTCCCTCGGGGCCCTCGGCCTGGCTGAGCTGAACCGCAACCACGCCGCCGCCGGCATGCTGCTCAAGCGGCTGGGCGCCACCTTCCGGCTCAACGATTCCGGCCGGCGCGGCAGCGAGCGGATCCTGCCCTTCGACCCGCTGCCCCGCCTGATCGGCCAGGCCGACTGGCAGCGGCTGGAGCGGGGGCTGATCCAGCGGCTGGAAGCGATCGACCGGTTCCTGGCCGATGTCTACGGCGAGCAGAAGATCCTGCGCGATGGGGTGATGCAGCGCGAGGAGCTGGAGAGCTCCCAGGGCTGGCGGCCGCAGATGATCGGCTTCCAGCCACCGCTCGGCAAGTGGTGCCACATCTCCGGCCTGGATCTGGTGCGCGATGGCAGCGGCACCTGGCGGGTGCTGGAGGACAACCTGCGCTGCCCCTCCGGGGTGGCCTACTTCCTCGAGAACCGGCGCGTGATGAAGCGCATGTTCCCGAGCCTGTTCGCCGGCCGCACCGTGCAGCCGATCGACGATTACCCCTCCCACCTGCTGCAGACCCTGCGGGATCTGGCGCCATGGACCGAGCAGCCGCGGGTGGTGCTGCTGACACCGGGGGTGTTCAACAGTGCCTATTTCGAGCACAGCTACCTGGCCCAGCAGATGGGCATCGCCCTGGTGGAGGGGCGCGATCTGGCCTGCCAGGACGGACGGGTGTGGCTGCGCAGCACCAGCGGCCTGGAACCGGTGGACGTGATCTACCGCCGCATCGACGACGACTTCCTCGATCCGGCCGTGTTCCGCAGCGATTCG
>RFPK01000170.1 GCA_009926195.1 Synechococcaceae bacterium WB4_1_0192
GGACCGCGCCTGTAGCGCAGCATCGCCAGGCCCGTCTTGCCGGAGAGGTTGTCGAGGCCGCCGTGCATCAGCAGCACCAGCGGAGCATCAGGGCTGAGCATCAGGGCGTGTCCGGGGCGGCGGGATGCGGGGCGGCTGGATCGAGCTGCGCAGCGGTCGCGTGCACGCCAAGCCCCGGTCGGTCGCGTGGCCGCAGCAGGTCGCCGTCACGCTCCGGGCCGTTGAAGGGATCGTCGATCAGGTTGAGGTGGCTGTCCAGATCCGGCCACTGCACCAGTGGCAGCAGCTGGGCGGCGGCGCTGTTGAGCAGGCCACCGTCGGAATAGCAGCCGAGCATCACGCCCAGCCCCAGCCGGCGGGCGGTGTGTGCCATCAGCAGCCCTTCGCTCAGGCCGCCGCACTTCACCAACTTGATGTTGATGCCGTCCACGTGGGGCGCCAGCCGCATCAGGTCGATCAGGTTCCAGCAGCTCTCATCGGCGATCAGGGGGATCGGCCCCAGTCCCTTCAAGGCGGCAAAGCCGGCCGTGTCAGCGGCTGGATCCAGCTGCGGTGCCAGGGGCTGCTCCACCAGCACCACCCCCTGCTCCGCCAGCCAGGGAATCATCGAGCGGGCAGTGGCCAGATCCCAGCCGCCATTGGCATCGACCTGCAGCTCATCGCCCGGGCGCAGGGCAGCGCGCACAGCCAGTACCAGGGAGCGGTCGTGCGCAGGCCCATCCGGACTGCCCAGCTTGAGCTTGATGCGGCTGGCCGGCAGCTGCAGCCGCCAGCGCTCGAGCCGCGCCAGAACCGCCGTGGGCTCCCCCAGCCCGAGGGTGACGCTGGTGGCGACGCAGGCGCCTGGATCCAGGCCCCAGAGCCGGTGCAGTGGTTCCCCCAGGCGCTGGCCCCACCAGTCGTGCAGTGCCAGGTCGAGTCCGCAGCGCGCCGGTGGACTCAGGCCGGCCAGCAGGGGCTCCAGGGCCTGGAGCGGCTGGGGGCTGAGCGGTTCGAGCCGGGGGGCCAGGGTCTCCAGCTCGGCGGTGATCGCGGCGGTGTCGCTCTGGCGATGGCCGGTGTCGAAGCCGCCGGTTTCGCCGCGGCCGGTGATGCCCCCGTGGCTGAGTTCCACCAGCAGGTGCTCCACGGCGCTGGTGGTGCCGCGGCTGATGGCCAGCGGTATGGCCTTGGTGAGCGGAAAGCGGCGCAGGTGGAGTCGCATCGTGGCGGCGCCATGGGCGCTCAGCCATCAAGCTGGCACGGATCCGTCCAGGCGGCCACGCCCGCGATGGCCGAGACTGGCCTGATGACGGCAACACAGTCACAGGCGCCGGCCGCCGCTGCGGCCCCGGGTGCAGCAATCTCCGCCCAGGCATCAGGGCGCGGCAGCTACTGGATCACCACCTTCGGCTGCCAGATGAACAAGGCCGACTCCGAGCGGATGGCCGGGATTCTGGAATCGATGGGCTACCGCGAGGCATCGGCCGAGCTGGAGGCCGATCTGGTGCTCTACAACACCTGCACGATCCGCGATAACGCCGAGCAGAAGGTCTACAGCTATCTCGGCCGTCAGGCCCAGCGCAAGCGCAGCAACCCCAGCCTCACCCTGGTGGTGGCCGGCTGTGTGGCTCAGCAGGAGGGCGAGTCGCTGCTGCGGCGCGTGCCCGAGCTCGATCTGGTGATGGGCCCCCAGCACGCCAACCGGCTGGATGCGCTGCTGGCCCAGGTGGAGCAGGGCCAGCAGGTGGTGGCCACCGAGGAGCACCACATCCTGGAGGACATCACCACCGCCCGCCGTGACAGCAGCGTCTGCGGCTGGGTGAACGTGATCTATGGCTGCAACGAGCGCTGCACCTACTGCGTGGTGCCCTCGGTGCGGGGCAAGGAGCAATCGCGTCTGCCGGAGGCGATCCGCCTGGAGATGGAGGGCCTCGCCGCCCAGGGGTTCAAGGAGATCACCCTGCTGGGCCAGAACATCGATGCCTATGGCCGCGACCTGCCCGGGATCACGCCGGAGGGCCGCCGCCAGCACACCCTCACCGATCTGCTGCAGTTCGTCCACGACGTGCAGGGGATCGAGCGGATCCGTTTCGCCACCAGCCACCCGCGCTATTTCACCGAGCGCCTGATCGATGCCTGCGCCGACCTGGACAAGGTGTGCGAGCACTTCCACATCCCCTTCCAGAGCGGCGATGACGACGTGCTCAAGGCGATGGCCCGCGGCTACACCGTGGATCGCTACCGCCGCATCATCGAGCGCATCCGCCAGCGGATGCCTGATGCGGCGATCAGCGCCGATGTGATCGTCGCCTTCCCCGGCGAGACCGACGCCCAGTACCGCCGCACCCTGGCGCTGATCGAGGAGATCGGCTTCGACCAGGTGAACACCGCCGCCTACTCGCCGCGCCCTAACACCCCCGCCGCCGACTGGCCCGATCAGCTCAGCGAAGCGGTGAAGGTGGAGCGCCTGCAGGAGATCAACGCCCTGGTGGAGCGGGTGGCAAGGGCCCGCAGCGCCCGCTACGCCGGCCGCAGTGAACAGGTGCTGGTGGAGGGCACCAACCCCAAAAACCCCGACCAGGTGATGGGCCGCACCCGCAGCAACCGGCTCACCTTCTTCCCCGCTGCCCGCAACCCTGCCCAGCCCGAGCTCGGCCACTGGCAGGCGGGCGACCTCGTTGCTGTGCGCATCGAGGCGGTGCGCGCCTTCTCCCTCAGTGGCCAGGCTGTCGATCGCTGATACGTTTGACCCCTGGCGGCTGGCCCAGCCGCTCGTTCCCTTCACGATTCACCATGACCGCAGCCCTCACCCATCTCGGTCTGGTGTTCGGGGGGGTGTCGGGCGAGCATCCGGTGTCGATCCGCTCGGCCAGAACGGTGGTGTCGGCCCTGCGTCGCGGCGCCAATGCCGGCCGCTACCGCCTGAGCTGCTTCTACATCGACCCCTGGGGCCATTGGTGGCCGCCGGCCGTGGCCGATGCCGTGCTGGAGCGCGGCCTGCCGGCCCGTCGTGAGGACCTGCCGGCGGCACCGCTGCGGCCGGGTTTCCGCGGCTTCCCCGAGGGGGCCCTTGATGTGGAGGTCTGGCTGCCGGTGCTCCATGGTCCCAATGGGGAGGACGGCACGATCCAGGGGCTGTTCAGCCTGATGCAGGTGCCGTTCGTGGGTTCGGGCGTGCTCGGTTCCGCCGTTGGCATGGACAAGCAGGCGATGAAGGCCGCCTTCGCTGCGGCCGGCCTGCCCCAGGTGCCTTACGCCTGTGTGGAGGCCTCCGAGCTGGAGGAGGGGCAGGAGGCCCTGCTCAACCGGCTGGAGCAGCAGCTGGGCTATCCCTGCTTCATCAAACCCGCCAACCTCGGCTCCTCGGTGGGCATCAGCAAGGCCACCAATCGCGCGGAGCTGCTGGCCGGCCTGCGCGAGGCCGTGCGCCACGACCCGCGGCTGGTGGTGGAGCAGGGGGTCAATGCCCGTGAACTGGAGTGCGCCGTGCTGGGGTGCCGCTCGATGCAGGCCTCGGTGCTGGGCGAGATCTGTTTCGATGCCGATTGGTACGACTACGAGACCAAATACAGCGAGGGGCTGAGCCACACGGTGATCCCGGCCGAGGTGCCGGCGGCCATCAGCGATCGCGCCCGGACGATGGCGATCGCCGCCTGCCGCGCCGTGGCGGCCGAGGGCCTGGCGCGGGTGGATTTCTTTTACGGCCGCGACAGCGGCGAGCTCTGGCTCAATGAGATCAACACCCTCCCCGGCTTCACCAGCCAGAGCATGTACCCGATGCTCTGGGAGGCCAGTGGTGTGCCCCTGGAGGATTTGCTGCACAGGCTCGTGCAACTGGCGCAAGAATCGCGCCAACCTGATGCCCTGAGTGCTGAAGCTGCATGAGTCACGGCCTGATCTGGCTGCCCCTGTTGGTGGTGTTTCCGCTGATCACAGCCCTGGGCTGGCTGGAGAGACGTCGTCAGCGCCTGTTCCGCGACTGGGCGGCCGGTTCCGAACTGGCCAAGCTCGACGACAGCGGCGGTGCCCGACTGCGGGATGGTGTGATCAGCTGGTGCGCGTTCGAGTCCGGCAAGCTGGTCAGCCAGGGCAGCTTCGTGGTCAAGAACCTGGAGCTGGTGGAGCTGCTGGCTCTGGGTTCAGGCGAGGCGCCGCTCACGGAGGAGTCCCAGGGGGCCTGCCGTCTGCGTCTGGTCGGAGGTGGTGAGCAGAAGGATCTTCCCTTCGCCGATGCCGATCGGGCCCGCCGTTGGATGGCGGAGCTGATGTCCCGCTCCCGTTGTGAACTCTGAGCCGGAGCATGACCCCTACGGCCCGTCCGGATCCCCGTCGCGACGATCGCTCTCCCGCCAGTGCTGATCGGCGCCGTGAGCTGCGTCTGCAACGGCGCCGCGATCGCCTCCGCAACCTCTGGCGCCTCGTTCTGCTGACCGGGGCGGCTTCAGGGCTGGGTGTGCTGTTGCTGCGGGAAGGCTGGGTGTTGCGCAGCCCCAGCCAGGTGGAGCTGGTCGGCAGCCGCCTGGTCAGCCGGGAGCAGGTGATCCGCGAAGGCCAGCTGCGTTTTCCTCTGCAGCTCCTGGCCCTGAGCCCCCATGCACTGGCGCAGCGGCTCTCCACGGGTCTGCCCGTGGAG
>RFPK01000018.1 GCA_009926195.1 Synechococcaceae bacterium WB4_1_0192
TTGTGCTAAATTTTTTATAAACAGTGTCAACAAATTTTTTAGATCTTTTGTTCTTCAACTGCAACAGCAACGCCGCAGTGCCGCTGAACGCAGCAACCTCAGCAGCTACACCGTGGTGGCACGCCAGGGATCCCTGCCTGGGGTGATCACCGCCAGCGGTGAACTGGGGGCCTTCCGCAAGGTGAATGTGAGCCCCAAGCGCCAGGGGGTGCTGGAGCGGCTGTTCGTGGAAGAAGGTCAGAGCGTGCGAGCGGGCCAGGCGATCGCCCTGATGGACAGTGGCGACCTGGGCGACCGCCTCGATGAGCTCCAGGCACAGCTGCAGTCGGCCCAGGCCCAGCTGGGACGCAGCCGCAGCGAACTGCAGCGCAACGAAGGCCTCTACCGCCAGAAGGCGATCAGCCAGAACGACTACAACCGCATCCGCGCCACCTACCTGGTGGATCTGGCGGCGGTGAATGCGGCGGATCAGCGGCTCAGCCAGCGCCAGACCGAGCGCCAGGAGCTCACGGTGCGGGCCCCCTTCAGCGGCGTGATCACGGCCCGTTACGCCGATCCCGGCGCCTTCGTGACCCCGACCACCTCCGCCAGCGCCACCGCCGGTGCCAGCAGCTCCTCGATCGTGGAGCTGGCCCAGGGTCTGGAGGCGATCGCCAAGGTGCCGGAGAGCGACATCGGCCGGCTGCGGGTGGGGCAGAACGCCAACGTGCGCGTCGACGCCTTCCCGGACCGTCGCTTCGCCGCCCGTGTCCGCCAGATCGCGCCGCGCGCCGAAAAGGTCAACAACGTCACCTCGTTCGAGGTGAAGCTCGAACTGCTGCAACCACCGCCGGAACTGCGGATCGGCATGACGGCCGATATCGACTTCAACACCGGTGCGCTGCCGGCCCGCACCCTGGTGCCCACCGTGGCCGTGGTCACCGAAGAGGGCAAGCCGGGGGTGCTGCTGGTCGGCAAGGACAACCAGCCCACGTTCCAGCCGGTGAGCCTTGGCGCCAGCAGCGGCCGCGATACCCAGATCCTCGATGGTCTGCGGCCGGGCCAGCGGATCTTCATCGATCTACCCCCCTGGGCCAAGAAGAGCCGCGGCCGGGATTGAGCCCTGGCCAAAGGCATGCGGCAAGCCGCCTCAGCGGCTCCTGGTGCTGAGAAAGCGGCGGCTGCTGTCAACGATGCGGGCACTGGCCTGGCCATCGCCGAAGGGGTTGTGGGCGCGGGCCATGGCCTCGTAGGCCTCAGGGCTCTCCAGCAGCAGCGCCGCCTCGCGCAGGATGTCGGCGCCATCGGTGCCGATCAGGCGTGCGGTGCCGGCATCGACAGCCTCCGGCCGTTCGGTGGTGCGCCGCAGCACCAGCACCGGTTTGCCCAGGGCCGGAGCCTCCTCCTGCAGGCCACCGGAATCGGTGAGGATCAGCGTGGCCGCCTTCATGGCCGCCACCAGGCGGTCGTAGTCGAGCGGCTCGGTCAACACAGCGCGGGGGTGGTTCCCGAGCAGGGCCTGCAGGGGCTCACGCACGGTGGGGTTGCGGTGCAGGGGCAGCAGCAGCACCGTGTCCGGAAAACGCTCCAGCAGATCGAGAAAACCTCGCCCGATCTCCTGCAGGCGATCACCCCAGTTCTCGCGGCGGTGCACCGTGGCCAGGATCAGCCGGTGACTGGCCAGATCGAGCTCGGGCAGCTGAAACGGCGCCGCCTGATCCGCCATCAGCAACAGCGCGTCGATCACCGTATTGCCGGTGACCAGCACGTCGCCCATCACCCCCGAGGCACGGCAGTTGTCGGCGGAGCGTTCCGTGGGGGCGAAGTGCAGCAGGGCGAGCTGTGAGATCAGCCGGCGGTTCGCCTCCTCCGGAAAGGGATCAAAGAGGTCGTCGGTGCGCAGCCCCGCCTCGACATGACCGACCGGAATCTGTTCATAGAAGGCAGCCAGGGCCGAGGCGAAGGCCGTGGTGGTGTCGCCCTGAACCAGCACCAGATCGGGCCGATGCTCGGCAAACTCCTGCTTGAGCCCCTCCAGGGCAGCACAGGTGACGTGGGTGAGGGTCTGCTTCGGGGCCATCAGGGCCAGATCCCGATCAGCCGTGAGACCGAACAGGTCCATCACCTGGGCGACCATCTCGCGATGCTGACCGGTGAGCACCACGCGGGTGTCGAATCCTTCGGCCTGCTGGAAAGCCCGGATCACAGGGGCGAGCTTGATGGCCTCGGGCCGCGTTCCGAGGACGATGGTGACGCGGGAGGCTTCGGTGACGCGGGAAGCCTCGGCGTCGTGGATGCCGGCGGTTGCGGGACTGCTCACAGAAGACGGCCGTTGCCGCGATCCTAGGGACGGTGCCGGCCTGGGCCGCAGCTCAGACGTGACCGCCGAGGCGGGCGAGCAACAGAACCGTGAGGCCAACGGAGAGTCCGACCATCGCCATGCGGCCGTTCCAGATCTCGGCCTGGGGCGTGAAGCCCCGCTTCCACTGGTTGAGCTCGTCAGGCCCTGCCTCGACCATCTCGGGCAGAGCGGTGGGGGCCAGAGGATCGTCGGAGCTCGGGTGGGCGGTGGCCATCACAACTGCCGCTGCATCCCCAGAGCCTAAGGACATCAGAAGGGTGGCTGTGGTGCATAGAGCTGTGCCGCGTCCTCAAGCGCCAGCCGCGGTGCCACCGCAAGCCCGATGCTGCTGACGCGACCGGCCAGGAGCCGCTGCTCGGCGGCCACGCCGATCATCGCGGCGTTGTCCGTGCAGTAGGCCAGCGGCGCCACGCGCCACTGCAGGTCCAGCTCGCGACAGCGCTGCTCGAAACGGCTGCGCAGGCGTCGGTTGGCGGCAACCCCGCCGACCATCACGATCGTTCCGAGCCCCTGATCGCGGGCACAGCGACAGGTGCGCTCCACGAGCACCTCGGCCACCACCTGCTCAAAGCTGGCGGCCACATCGGCGATCGGGACAGATTCGCCTCCAGCGGCCTGCTCGGCCCGCAGCTGCTGAACCAGGCGCAATACAGCGGTCTTGAGGCCGCTGAAGCTGAAGTCGTAGGGATGGAAGCCGCCCTCGGCCAGGGAGACCCGCCCCTTGGGCAAACGGAAACGACCGGGATCACCCGCGGCGGCAGCGGCCTCGATGGCGGGGCCACCGTGCAGGCGGGCCAGGGTTCGCCCTGTGACGGATCCCACCAGCAGGGCCCCCACCAGTCCGGGCGCCGCGGTGGCGGCGATCGCGTCCAGCTCGGCCATGGCAACGCCGCTCTCGGCCAGCACCCGCTCGATCAGGCCCGGCAGGGCCTCCACATGGCGGCGGGAGGCGATCTCCGGCACCACCCCGCCCCAGCGGGCGTGCTCCTCCACCTGGGAGGCCACGGCGCTCGCCAGCACCCGCTGATCCCGCACCAACGCCGCGGCCGACTCGTCACAACTTGTTTCGAGGGCCAGCAGTGTCGGCATCAGCTCAGAAGGGCTCCCCTACTGTCCGCAAGTGACATCCTGCCGTGCAGCGGCTGCCATCGCGCAGCTGGGAAGCGGCAAGGCTCTCCCCAGTACGCCATCCAGGTCTGGACCCGATGCGCCGCCTTTTCGCCGTTCTCATTTCCGCCCTGCTGCTCTTCGGCTTCGCCCCCGTGGCCAAGGCCGATGTGGCGGGCCTCACCCCCTGCTCCGAGAGCGCCCGCTTCCAGCAGCGCGCCGCCACTGCCTCCACGCCGCAGGCCAAGGCGCGCTTCGAGATGTACAGCCAGGCCGTGTGCGGCGCTGACGGTCTGCCCCACCTGATTGTGGACGGCCGCCTCAGCCACGCCGGCGACTTCATCATCCCCGGCATCGCCTTCCTCTACATCGCCGGTTGCATCGGCTGGGCCGGTCGCAACTACCTGATCGCAATCCGCGGCCAGAAGGATGCAGCCATGAAGGAGATCCAGATCGATCTTTCCCTGGCCCTGAAGAGCACCCTGGCTGCCGCCACCTGGCCGATCGCTGCCTTCGGCGAGTTCACCAGCGGCAAGCTGCTTGAGTCGGACGACAAGGTCACCGTCTCGCCCCGCTGAGCCAGGTTCGCCCCAACCCTCTACCCACGCCTCATCAACCCAGGGTCTTTCCGATGCAGAAGTTCCTCACCACCGCTCCGGTGTTCGCGGCGATCTGGTTCACCATCACCGCCGGCATCCTGATCGAGTTCAACCGCTTCTTCCCCGACCTGCTCTTCCACCCCATGTGAGCCGAGCAGCTCAACCTCAGCACCGGCGGCCCACAAGGGGCCGCTTTTTTTATGCTGATCAGGGCAACGACGGATCAGACCAGCTCCATCAGCCGCTCCAGTTCGGCCAGGGCCAGATCGAGATCGGCATTGACGAGCACGGCGTCGAATTCCGTCTCGGCCGCCAGCTCGATGCGGGCCCGCTCCAGCCGCCGGGCGATCGCCGCATCGCTGTCGGTGCCACGCCCACGGATGCGCCGCTCCAGCTCCTCGAACGAGGGGGGCTTGATGAAGATCTGGAAGCCGCTGGGGAAGCTGCGCCGCACCTGACGCGCCCCCTCCAGCTCGATCTCCAGCAACACGGGCCGCCCGGCCGCCAACTGCTCCTCCACGGGACGGCGCGGAGTGCCGTAGCAGTTGCCGGCGAATTCGGCCCACTCCAGCAAGCCACCCCCGGCGACATCGGCCTCAAAGGCGGGCCGATCCAGGAAGAAGTAATGCTCACCCTCGCGCTCACCGCTGCGCGGTTGGCGGGTGGTGGCGGAGATCGACAGCCAGATCTGCGGGTGGCGCTGCAACAGAGCCGTCACCAGGGTGCCCTTGCCGACACCGCTCGGCCCGGTGATCAGGAACAGCCTGCCGGGGGAGGACGTCTGCACGGCCATCACGGATGTGGACACGGCCCTGCAGAGTAGGAGCGCCGCCGCAGCCGCCCTGCAGCCATGGCCTCGCTGCCCCTTCAGGCGATGGACATCACCAGCCTTCGGGCGGTGCTGACGGAGCTGCGTCCAGCCCTGCTGCCCAGCCGCTTCGAAAAGGCTCGGCAGGCCGATGGCCAGACCGTGCAGCTGGGCTTCCGCAGCCTCACGGGCCGGCACTGGCTGGAGATCAGCTGGCTGGCGGAGGCACCGCGGCTGCTGGCGATCGGCGATCCACCGCGCGGGGGCGACGGCAGCACCCTCGCGCAGCAACTGCAGCATGGTCTGGGGGGTCTGGCCCTGGTTGGCCTGGAGCAGCAGGGCTTTGAAAGGGTGGTGGAGCTGGGCTTCGCGCCCCGGCCGGGCGAGCCGGTTCGCCGCAGCCTGGTGGTGGAGCTGATGGGTCGCCACAGCAACCTGTTCCTGCTCGATGAGGAGCGCCGCGTGGTGGCGGCCGGTCGCCAGGTGCGCGAGCAGCAGTCGCGGCTAAGGCCGATCGGCACGGGCGACCTCTACGCGCCACCACCACCCCTGAGCGGCAGCCCCCCCTCGGCCGGGCAAGACCAGGCCGCCTGGCGTGCGGAGTTGAACCTGTTGCCCCTGCCGCTCGGTCGCGCCCTGAGCAGCGCCTTCCAGGGCATCAGCCCATCGCTGGCCCTGCAGCTGGCGGCCCCGGAGCGATCCGAGGCCGAGGCCCTGCTGGCCACCCCGGTGCAGGAACTCAGGGAAGCGCATTGGCAGGGGCTCTGGCAGCGCTGGTGCCAGTGGCTGGAGGCTCTGGAGCACGACCGCTTTCAGCTCCATGGAAACGGCCCCACCGCCTACAGCTGCTGGGGTGGCTCAGGGGAAACCGGCTCCGCTGGTCATCAGGGGCTCCCGATCAACGACGGCCTGGCTGCCCACCACCACAAGGTGCTGCGCGGCAGGGAGCTGCAACGGCGCCGCGCCTCCCTGGAGCTGCGGCTGCGCCAGGCCCTGGAGCGGGAGCGAAGCCAGCAGCAGGAGCAGCACCAGCGGCTGGCGCAGGTGGAGTCGAGCGATCAACTGCAACGGCAGGCCGATGCGCTGCTCTGCCTGCCACAGCCCAGCCGCGAGCAGGTGGCCGAGGCCCAGAGCCTCTACCGGCGCGCCCGCCGGCTACGGCGCTCGGTGGAGGCGATCACCCCTCGCCTGGCTCTGCACGACGCCCGCATCGCCCAACTGGAGGCCAGCCTCACCTACCTGGCCCAGGGGGAGGACAGCCTGATGGCGGCCGAGCAGCAACTGCAGGAGCTGCAGGCCCTGGAGGAGGACAGCGAGGCGCTGCTACGGCTGGGCCGGCAGGAGCAGCGGCGGCGGGGCAGTGGCGGCCGCAGCGACGGGGCGGCGCCGACGCCTCTGGAGCTGCGAACACCTGGGGGGCTGCGGCTGCAGGTGGGCCGTAACCATCGCCAGAACGACTGGATCAGCCTGCGCCAGGCCAGGCGCGGCGATCTCTGGTTCCATGCCCAGGAATGCCCCGGCAGCCATGTGGTGCTGAAGAGCTCCGAGGGCACTGCCAGCGAAGCGGATCTGCAGGCCGCCGCCGATGTGGCGGCCCACTTCAGCCGAGCCCGCGACAACAATCGCGTCGCCGTGGTGATGGTGACCAGCGAAAGCCTGCAGCGCATTCCCGGGGCCGGGCCTGGCACGGTGCGGCACCGGGGGGGCGACGTGCTCTGGGCCGAACCGGCCCGCGCCCGGCAACTGCTGGCGGCTCCAGTGCATAGCCTCGGGCGGGATTCAGAGTCATGAGCGAACACGACACCCAGCCTGCAGCGGAGCCCGTTCTGCCGCCGCCACCGATCCGGATCGCGGTGCCAAGCGATGCCGGAGAGGACTTCCCGGGCGAGGTGGAGATGACCCTGGTGGGCCATCTGGAGGAGCTGCGCGCCCGCATCCTGCGCAGTCTGCTGGCGGTGGTGATTGCCGCTGGTGGCTGCCTGCTGCTCGTCAAACCGTTGGTGAGGCTGCTGGAAGTGCCAGCCCGCGGCATCCGGTTCCTGCAGCTGGCGCCCGGGGAATTTCTGTTCGTGTCCCTCAAGGTGGCGGGCTATGCCGGCCTGACCCTGGCCCTGCCATGGGTGCTGTACGAGGGCCTCTGCTTCGTGCTGCCAGGCCTGACGCGGCGGGAGCGGCGGCTGGTGGCACCGGCCGTGGCCGGTTCCGCCGTGCTGTTCCTGGCGGGCCTCGCCTTCGCCTGGTGGGCGCTGGTGCCGGCGGCACTCAACTTCCTGGTGAGCTACGGCGCGGATGTGGTCGAGCCCCTCTGGTCGATCGAGCGCTATCTCGATTTCGTGCTGCTGCTGATGGTGGCCACGGCCCTGGCCTTCCAGCTGCCGGTGCTGCAACTGCTGCTGGCCGCCCTGGGACTGGTGCAGGCCCGCACGATGCTCGGAGCCTGGCGGTTCGTGGTGGTGGCCGCAGCCCTGGCAGGCGCCGTTCTGACCCCCTCCACCGACCCGATCACGATGCTGCTGCTCACGGGTGCGATCACGGCGCTCTACCTGGTGGGCGTCGCCCTGGCCCTGCTGGTGCAGGGTCCGGGCTCTGTGCGGGCTTCCGAGAGTTTTTCGGAGGGCTAGAGCAGGAACTCGCTGGCCCGGCCAGGTGGCAGCTCCAGCGGCAGACTCATGGCCCGTCCCAGGCGCGGACGATCCGGAGTTGTGGTGAGCCAGGCACGCACCTGGGCGGCGACGCCAAGGCCGTTGAGGGTGCCCACCAGCTCCTCGAGCTTGGCGCCATAGCCGGCGGCATCGAGCGGAAACGACTGCTGCTCGAGGTACGCCCACATCACCTGCAGATAGAGGCGACCGCGACGGGAGGTGAGCTGCAGGTCGTAGGAGGCCTGCCAGCGGCGGCGAAGGATCGCCAGCACCTCGGCGCTGGCCAGGGGAGCGTCGGGGGGCTGGGTCACGGCAGTGGGATCAGGAGAATGGCAAGAGGCTCGCAACAGCATGTTGCAGCCTGCGGCCAGCGCCCGGTCACGGCCCACGGGCGCGGCCGGGGCAAGGTTCATAATGGGCGCCACGTTGCTGTGGCCACGACGCCGCCCCGTATGACCCAGATTCCAGCGAGCGCCTCGAGCGGTGATGTGCCCGGAATGGGTCGTCGGCAGTTCATGAACCTGCTGACCTTCGGCTCCGTCACCGGCGTGGCCCTGGGCGCCCTCTATCCGGTCGTCAACTACTTCATCCCCCCCCGCGCCGCCGGCGGCGGCGGCGGTACCTCCGCCAAGGATGAACTGGGCAACGCCGTCACGGCCAGCGGCTGGCTGGGCAGCCACCGCGAAGGCGATCGCAACCTGGTGCAGGGCCTCAAGGGCGACCCCACCTACCTGATCGTCGAGGGCAGCGATGCCATCGGCAGCTACGGCATCAACGCCATCTGCACCCACCTGGGCTGCGTGGTGCCCTGGAACGCCGCGGCCAACAAGTTCATGTGCCCCTGCCACGGCTCGCAGTACGACGCCACCGGCAAGGTGGTGCGCGGCCCCGCTCCCCTCTCCCTGGCCCTGGCCCACGTCACGGTCGAGAACGACAACGTGTTCCTCAGCCAGTGGACCGAAACCGATTTCCGCACCGGCGAGAAGCCCTGGTGGGTCTGATCTCCACTCCAGTCGTCTCCCCCTCGCCACTTCGCCCCATGCGTCGCCCCTTCTCCCTGCTGCTGAGCTCGCTGCTGGCCCTCGGCGCCCTGCTGTTCGCCCCCCAGGCCAGCTGGGCCTACCCGTTCTGGGCGCAGCAGAACTACGACTACCCCCGCGAAGCCACCGGCAAGCTGGCCTGCGCCAACTGCCACCTGGCCAAGAAGCCGACCCACGTGGAACTGCCCCAGGCCGTGTTCCCCGATGAGGTGTTCAAGGTGGAAGTGGAAATCCCCTACGACACCAAGGTTCAGCAGGTGGCCGGTGACGGCAGCCCCACCGGCCTGAACGTGGGCGCCGTTGTGATGCTGCCCGACGGCTTCAAACTGGCCCCCGCTGATCGCCTCAGCGACGAGCTCAAGGAGGAGACCGCCGGGGTCTACGTGACCACCTGGAACGAAGAGAACCCCAACATCCTGCTGGTGGGTCCGCTGCCCGGCGATGACCACCAGAAGATCGTGTTCCCGATCCTGTCGCCCGATCCGGCCACCGACAGCAGCATCCACTTCGGCAAGTACCAGCTGCACGTGGGCGGCAACCGCGGCCGCGGTCAGGTGTATCCCACCGGCGAGAAGAGCAACAACGGTGTGTTCACCGCCTCTGTGGCCGGCACCGTTGAGGCCATCAACGCCGGCGACAACGGCGCCTCCGTGGTGGTGATCAAGACCGCCGATGGCAACAGCGTCAGCGACACCATCCCCGCCGGTCCGACCGTGACCGCCCAGGTGGGTGACACGGTGGCCGCAGGTGCAGCCCTCACCAACGACCCCAACGTGGGTGGCTTCGGTCAGCTCGATGCCGAAGTGGTGCTGCAGAACCCGCTGCGCATCTACGGCCTGCTGGCCTTCTTCGCCGCCGTGGCCCTGGCCCAGATCATGCTCGTGCTGAAGAAGAAGCAGGTAGAAAAGGTGCAGGCCGCCGAAGGCGTTTGATGCCCCTCGCTCTGTTCACGTCTCCGGGCCCCTTGCTGTTTCAGCTGGGGCCCTTTTCCTTGCGCTGGTACGGCCTGCTGATCGCCGTCGCCGTGCTGCTCGGACTGCTGCTGTCCACCCGCCTCGGGCGCCAGCGCGGCATTGATCCAGTGCTGATCTCCGATCTGCTGCCGATCCTGGTGCTCGCCGCCGTGATCGGTGCCCGCACCTACTACGTGCTGTTCGAGTGGCGCCAGTATCAGCTCAACTGGCTGGATGCGCTGGCGATCTGGCGAGGCGGCATCGCCATCCACGGCGCGCTGATCGGCGGCACGCTGGCCGTGATCCTCTACGCCCGCTGGCGCAGAATCCCGTTCTGGAGCCTGCTGGACGTCCTGGTGCCCTCGGTGGCCCTCGGCCAGGCGATCGGCCGCTGGGGCAACTTCTTCAATTCCGAAGCCTTCGGTCTGCCGACCGATCTGCCCTGGAAGCTGACGATTCCCTTCGCCAACCGGCCGGTCGAGTTCCTCGATCAATCAACCTTCCACCCCACCTTCCTCTACGAGTCGATCTGGAACCTGGGGGTGCTGCTGCTGCTGCTGCTGCTGTTCCGCCGTGCCAGCCTGGGCAAGCTGAACCTGCCGGCCGGAGCCCTGAGCTGCGTGTACCTGCTCAGCTACAGCACCGGCCGCCTCTGGATCGAAGGGCTGCGCATCGATCCCCTCTGCCTGATCGGTACCCCACCGTTCTGTACGGGGGGCCTGCGCATGGCCCAGCTGATGAGCCTGGTGCTGATGGCGATCGGCGGGTTCGGCCTGTGGTGGCTCTACGGCCGCCATCGCGCCCTGCCTGATCCCAGTGGAGTGACGGAATGACGAGCGAGCAAACGGCTGGCCGGGTCTGGATCGTCGGGGCTGGCCCCGGGGCGGTCGATCTGGTCACCGTGCGGGCCCTGCGGGCGATCGAACAGGCCGAGGTGCTGATCTGGACCGATTCGCTGGTCAATCCCCAGCTGGCGGCCCTGGCACCGGCGGACTGCGAACGGATCCGCACCAGCACCCTCACGCTGGAGGAGGTGATGGCGCTGATGCTGGAGCGCGCCCGGGCCGGCAAGCGGGTGGTACGCCTGCATGACGGCGACACCTGTCTTTACAGCGCCCTGCATGAGCAGCTCTGCCGACTGCTGGATGCCGATGTGGAGGTGGAGGTGGTGCCCGGGCTGAGCGCCTACCAGGCCACGGCCGCGGCCCTGCGCGCCGAGCTGACCATCCCCGGCCTGGTGCAGACGATCGTGCTCAGCCGTGCCGGCGGCCGCACCGGCGTGCCCGAAACGGAGGCGCTGGAGCGCCTGGCGGCCCTCAAGGCCTCACTCTGCCTGTATCTGAGTGCCCGACATGTGGCCGAGGTGCAGGCGGAACTGCTGCGCCACTACCCGGCCGATACGCCGGTGGCGATCGGCTATCGGGTGAGCTGGCCCGACCAGTGGCTGACCGTGGTGCCCCTCTCGGAGATCGCCCGGGTCAGCGCTGAGCGTGAGCTGATCCGCACCACGCTCTATGTGGTGAGCCCGGCCCTGGCACCACCTGGCGAGGCCCGTTCACGGCTCTACTCGGCCAGCCATGACCACCTGTTCCGTGGCGGTGCCTGAGACGGATCCACCGGGGCCAGAACGGGAGGTCAGGACGGCGATGCCGTAAGATTTCCGAACGCAGGCAGGCGGTTCAGCCGTACGGCCAGCATGGGCGATTAGCACAGCGGTAGCGCACTTCCTTCACACGGAAGGGGTCACTGGTTCGAATCCAGTATCGCCCATTTATAACAATCAGCAAGCATTACCAGCACAGCGCTTGCCAGGTTCAGGCCAATGGGAAGCCCCATTCCTGACATCTGCTGGCAGCAACCAGGCTGGGTACACAGCGTGACATTCGCTACACGCCTGCGAGGATTCACGCAACGACGAACAGAATTGTGCCGCGAGGATCCTGGGAAGAGATAGGAAAACAGTGATTGATGGGATAATCGGGCCATCCAATCCCTCCCCTCCCCGGTGAGCGGATCCCAAGGGACAGCCATGGCCCCCGAAAAACACCAGGCTGCACGCGACACAGGCTCAGCGGCAGGCCCCCACTCCCCCCCTGCTGATGCTCTGACTCGCCTTGGCAGCGTCCTGACGGAGGCCCGCATTGGTTGTGGCCTGGAGCGTTCCACACTGGCCGCCCAGCTGTGCATGGGCCAGGAGCAATTGGAAGCCCTGGAAACGGCTGATCGCGAGCGTCTGCCTGAATCGGTGTTCGTGATTGCCCAGGCCCGGCGCGTGGCTGCCCATCTGGGGGTCGATATCGCCGCTGTTGTGGACGAGCTCAAGCAAGCCAGCAGCGCCGGTGACACCAGGCCTCGCACGGCGGCCGCGACACCACCGCGAAACCAACGCCGGGCCGTCGGCACCGTCGTGGTCGTGGTCACTGGTGTGATCGCCGCCGGTGTGTGGGGTTGGCCCAGGCTCCAACGGCACACGGGCCAGGCCGCCTCGCCCCCTGCCCAGCGGCAGCCACCGGCGAGCCGCGGCGGGTCGGTGCAGCCACCGGCTGCTGCCCGGGCTCCCCAATCCAATGCTCTGCTGCTGCGCACCAGGGAACCCAGCTGGCTGGAGGTGCGTGGCAACGGCGGGCGTGTGCTGTACCGCGGCACCCTGCGGGGTGAACAGCGCTTCGCGCTGGATCAGACGGTGCGGGTGCTGGCGGGTCGCCCTGATCTGGTGACGATCAGCATCGGCGGTTCAGCGCCTCGCTCGCTGGGGCGGATCGAGGACATCCGCTGGGTGGTCGTGACACCGCCGGCTGGTGCCACCAGCCGTGCCGCCAGCCCCAGCCCGATCAGCTCTGGGCCTGTGGCTCCAGCACGCTGAGGCGCACACCGACCGCTTCCTCCACGGCCGCTCCGCAGGCCTGGAGGCTCCAACGCTCCAGGCTGAGGTCGAGATCGGCCGCCATCGGCTCCAGGCGAATCACACAGGTGTTGTCCCTGTCACGACGCACCTGAATGCCGGCGACGGTCGGCTGAGGGCGACGGTCGAGCGCAACAGCAAGGCGCAACAGCAGGGCCATGGCGGCCACGGTGCGGCGCTGCTCCCGGCTCTCGATCAACTGCCAGGCCTCGTGGCGCTTCTTGGGCAGCGAGCGGCGGTGGTAGCGGGCGATCGCCGCCACCATCAGGTGCTCGCTGTCGGAATAGCCCAGCAGATCACCGTGGCGGATCAGATACCAACTGTGCTTGTGATAGGCGCCACTGTTGATGTGCTGGCCGCAGCTGTGCAGCATCGCTGCGGCCCAGAGCAGCTGGCGACCACTGCCATCGTCGTTGTGCAGCAGCCCAGCGGTCTGGCTGTAGAGGCTCAGGGCATAACCAGCCACCCGTTCGGCGCGACCCTGATCGACGCCATAGCGCTGCACCTGGTGCAGCACCGTGCGTTGGCGGATGCTGCTCTGGAATGCGAAGCGATCCACGATCAGGTCGTTGCGCAGCATCCAGTCGACGATCAACCCCTCCCGCAGGGCGCGCTCGCTGATCACCAGCTCACGGGCACCGAGCATCGCCATCGCGGTCTGCAGGATCAGTGCGCCGGGCACGATGATCTCGGCCCGGCGCTCATTGAGGCCCGGGAGCGCACGGCGCTGTTCGGGCGTGAGCGCGAGCAGGCGACTGACCAACTGATCCAGGCGCTGGCGGGGCACCCGGTACCCCTGCATGCGCAGGGGCGGCCGGGGGTCCTCGGCAGCGGCCATGGCTGCGATCGCCATGGCCGTGCCGCTGGTAGCCACCATCACCGGCTGCTCACCGTTGCGCAAGCGCTGGCGCACCTTCAGCAGCGCCGGCTCCAGGGCCCCCTGAATGAAGGCGCGCAGAAACTCAACCCGGCGGGGCGGCAGGGGATCCTCGCGGACGAAATCCCGTTGCAGGCGCACGGCACCGATACGGGTGCTGGTCAGGGCCCGGGCATCGCGGCCATCGGCGAGCACCAGTTCGGTCGAACCGCCACCGATGTCCAGGATCAGGTGGGGCTGATCGCCGAAGGCCATGCCCGAGAGCACACCCAGATAGATCAGGCGGGCCTCTTCCGGCCCGCTGACCAGGTCGACATCCAGGCCGAGTTGCTCCTGGATCGCCTGCAAAAACTCCCGGCCATTGGGGGCCTCGCGCACGGCGCTGGTGGCGGCGGTGACCACATCACCGGCTTGAACGCCATGGCTGGCCGCCAGGTCGCGGCAATGGCGCAGGGTGGTGAAGGCCCGCTCGATCGCCTCGGCGCTGAGGTTGCCGGTTTCCGGATCCCGCTCCCCCAGCCGCGTGGTGGATTTCTCGGTGAGCACGACCGAGAAGCTGCGCAGCCCCGGATCCACCGCGGCGATCAGCAGGTGAATCGAATTGGTGCCGATGTCGATCCCCGCCACCCGGCGAACGGCCGGAGAGGTCGTTCCTGCGGGAGAGGTCGTTCCTGCCGGAGAGATCGGTCCTGCCGTCGACTCGGTCACGCGTCCACCCGGACGGAGCTGCGTCACTTTCGCATCGTGAGGCCACCCCAGGCGCCTAGGGTGCGCCCCATCGCCTGAACAAGAGCCCCTTGGCCGCTGCCCCCACGGGCCCCTGGGCCGCCCTTCACCCCTGGCTTTCCCTGCTGCGCTGGGACAAGCCCAGCGGCAGGCTGATCCTGCTCATCCCAGCTGGGTGGAGCCTTTGGCTGTTGCCGGATGGACCGCCGGCGCCGGCGTTGGTGGGCTGGATCGTGCTCGGTGCGCTGGCGGTGAGCGGCGCCGGCTGCATCGCCAACGATCTCTGGGACCGGCGGATCGATCCCCTGGTGGAACGCACCCGCAGCCGCCCCCTGGCCAGCGGGCGCATCGGTGTGGCTGCGGCCGGACTGTTGATGGTCGTCTGCCTGCTGGCCGCCCTGGCGGTCGTGCTCTGGGGCCTGCCGGCCGGCAGCCGGGGCCTCTGCCTGGGCCTGGCCATCGCCTGCCTGCCGCCGGTGCTGCTCTACCCATCCGCCAAGCGCTGGTTCCCCTACCCCCAGGCCGTGCTCGCCCTCTGCTGGGGCTTCGCGGTGCTGATCCCCTGGGCAGCCGCCAGGGGCAACCTGGCGGGCGGTGGCCCTCTGGCGGCCGTCTGGCTGGCCACGCTCCTCTGGACCTTCGGGTTCGACACCGTTTACGCCATGGCCGATCGGGCCGATGACGCCCGTATCGGCGTGCGCAGCAGCGCCCTGAGCCTCGGCAGACGGGCGCCGCTGGTGGTGGGGCTCTGCTACGCCAGCACCGCGATCCTGCTGGCACTGGCCGCTTTCCTGCAGGGGGCCCAGACCGCCTTCTGGCCGCTCTGGGCCCTGGCCAGCGGAGGCCTGCTGCGCGAAGCCTGGCTGTTGCGGCCGGCGGATCTCCCCCGCTCCGCCTTCGGTCTGCACTTCCGCCACCAGGTGCAGCTCGGGGCGCTGCTGCTGCTGGCCCTTGTCGCTGGCCGCACCGTGCCACTGCCCTGACGTTGCTGCAATGGCCTCCGAACCATGAGCACCCTCGCCTGGCCTGCACCGTTGCGATCCGGCGATCGCGTCCAGCTGGCGGCCACCAGCTCCGCCCTCGACACCACCGCCCTGACCCGGCTCGAGGCCGGTATCGCCGAACTGGAGAGCTGGGGGCTGGTGGTGGAGCCCCACCCGCACCCGTTGCGGCGCTGGGGGCATCTGGCTGGTGACGACCAGCAGCGCCGGGGCGATCTGCGCCCGGGAGCAGCGGCACTGCTGGCCTGCATCCGCGGTGGCTGGGGCGCGGCCCGGCTGTTGGAGCACGACGCCGCTGCAGCCACGGCAGCCCGCTGGTTGCTGGGCTTTTCGGATGTGACCTCCCTGCTCTGGGCCCGCCAGGCGGCCGGCATCAGCGGCGGCATCCACGGACCGATGGTCACCAGCCTGGCGGCGGAACCGGACTGGAGCCGTCAGCGCCTGCACGACCTGCTGTTCGGCCTGCCGCTGCCGCCGCTGCGCGGCGACAGCTGGACAGCGGGCGCCGCCGAGGGCCCACTGCTGGTGGCAAACCTGACCGTGGCGACCCACCTGCTGGGCACCGGGCACCTGCCATCGCTGCGCGGCGCGGTGCTGGTTCTGGAGGACGTGGGCGAGGCCCCCTACCGACTCGATCGGATGCTCACCCATTGGCGTCTCTGCGGCGCTCTGCAGCAGCTGGCCGCAATCGGCTTCGGCCGATTCAGCGGCTGCGACGACCCGGACGACAGTCTGAGCGCCGAGGCGGTGCTGCGGGAGCGCACCGCCGACCTCGGCATCCCGGTGCTGGCCAACCTGCCGGTGGGCCATGAGGCGGGCAACGCGGCCCTGCCCATCGGGGTGCAAGCCCGACTCGATGCCAGCGCCGGCCAGCTGGAGCTACTGGCCAGCTGAACCGGCCCGCCGCGCCGCCAGCACCGCCTCGGCGATGGTGAGATCAAAGGGGGTCGTGATCTTGATGTTGGCCGGGGAGGATTCGATCACCTGCACAGGCCAGCCGAGACGCTCGAACAGAGAGGCGTCATCGGTCACGCTCCAGCCCTCGGCCCGGGCGCGCGCATGGGCCTGACGCAGCTGGTCGACCGGGAACCCCTGCGGCGTCTGGGCACCCCAGAGGTGGGAGCGGTCGGGCGTCTCCTGGATCAGGCCGTGGCCGTCGACCCGCTTGATCGTGTCGGTGACGGGGGCAGCGGCGATCAGCGCCTGGCCCCTGGCGGCAGCGGCGGCGCAACG
>RFPK01000171.1 GCA_009926195.1 Synechococcaceae bacterium WB4_1_0192
GCTTCCATCGCCGCATCGAAGCGGTACTGGCCCGCTATGGCATCGGCCCACCACGCCGCGGGGATGGTCCGCCCATGCGCGACGGGCCGCCACCGTTCTGAGGGCCCTCACCGACCTGCCAGGCGCGAGCCTGACCAGGCCTTGGTCAGGGCAGGACCGCCAGCAGAACGCCAATCGCCGCCGCCGCCGCGATCACCTGCAACACGCTCCAGCGCAACCGCAGCTGCACGACCAGGGACAGCGCCACCATGATCAGGGCCCAGGGGTTGAACGATCCGCCAGGCCAGATCACCGGGCCGGCGAAGAACAGCGCCAGGCTGGCGATCACGCCCACCACCACGGCGGTGATCGCGCTCAGGGGCGCCGCGAAGCGGAGATCACCCCTGGAGGCCTCCACCAGCGGCGCTCCCACCAGGATGAAGCCGAACGACGGCAGGAAGGTGAACCACACCGTGACCAATAAGGCCGTCAGGGCCGGCGACCAGGGTTGGATACCAGCGAGGAGGGCCTGATTCCAGCCGCCCATGAAGCCCACGAAGGCCACCACCATGATCAGCGGACCGGGGGTGGTTTCGCCCAGGGCCAGGCCATCGAGCATCTGGCTGGCCGAGAGCCAGCCGAACTGATCCACCGCCCCCTGGGCCACATAGGGCAGCACGGCATAGGCACCGCCGAAGCTGAGCAGGGCCACACGGGTGAAGAAGCGGGCCATCAGCGCCAGGGTGCCGTTCCAGCCACCGGCCATCACCAGGGCCGCCAGGGGCAGAAACAGGGCCAGGGCCCAGATCAGCAGGGTGATGGCGAAGCGCCGGCGCGAGAAGCGGGCGTGCTCGGGGCTTGCGGTGTGGTCGTCGTGCAGGGCCGGCGCCAGCCCGGGATGATCCTGGGCTGATCGGTGCATCAAGGCAGGGCCCGCGGAGCTGCCCGCGCTCAGCCATGCCGGACGCCACCGACCAACCAGCGCACCGATGACCCCCGCGGCGATCACCACCAGCGGATAGGGCAGATCCAGCAGCGCCAGTGCCACAAGGCCGCCGATCGCCAGGGCCAGCTGCAGCGGTGTACGCAGCGTGCGGCAGCCGACACGCCAGGCTGCCACCAGGACGATCGCCAGCACGGCCGGCTTGAGCACGGCGAACACGGAGGCCAGCAGGGGCAGCTGCCCCCAGATGGCGTAGATGCTGGCCAGGGCAGCCAGGACCAGGACCGACGGAATCAGAAACAGCCCACCGGCGATCAGCCCGCCAGGCACGCCATGCAGCAACCAACCCAGATAGGTGGCCAGCTGGGTGGCCTCCGGGCCAGGCAGGAGCATGCAGTAGTTCAGCGCGTGCAGATAGCGCCGCTCCGACAGCCAGCGGCGCCGGTCCACCAGCTCCCTGTGCAGCAGGGCGATCTGGCCCGCCGGCCCGCCGAAGCTCACCCAGCCGAGCCGGAACCAGAAGCGGGAGGCCTCCGCCAGCGTCACGGTGGGGGACGTTGCCGTGTCAACCAGTGGCGTCATGGCCTGTGCTGGCAGAGGAGTTCGCCGTTCCACCACAGCATCGATGAGCCCGGCTCAAGCGAATGCCAGTGCTCATCGGTGGTGAGTGGCTCGGTGCTGAGGATCGTGACCACATCGTTGGCGGTGGTCAGTGTGGAGAAATCCACCTGGACCGGCGGATCCAGGAGGGTGGCCGTGCGGAAGGGTGCGCGGCGCGTTAACCAGTGCAGGCGGGTGGTGGCGGTGGCGAACAGCCACTGACCATTGCTGATCAGGGCGTTGAACGTGCCGCGCTGGGCCAGTTCTGTGGCGCAACGGTGCAACGCAGCCGCTACAGCCTCGTGGTCACGGGCGTTGACCCCGAGCAGATCCAACTGCTCAAGGATCCAGCAGAAGGCTGCTTCGCTGTCCGTGTCACCGAAAGGGCGGTAGCGATCGCCATGGGGGATCGATCCGGCGAGGTTGCCGTTGTGCGCGAACACCCAGGTCTGGCCCTGCCAGCTGCGGGCAAAGGGATGACAGTTCTCCAGCGCCACCTGACCCTGGGTGGCCTTGCGGATGTGGGCGATCGACACCAAGGCCCTGGGGGAGCGCTCCGCCAGTTGCTCCGCCAGCAGGGAGAAAGCAGCCGGTGCATCCTCCCGGATCAGGTTGAGGCCAGAGCCATCAGGGGTGAAACTGGCCAATCCCCAGCCATCGGCATGCTCGCCACTGCCGCCACCACGGCGACTGAGGCCGCGGAAGGAAAAGGCCATGTCGGTAGGGGTATTGGCATTGAGGGCCAGCAGTTCACACATCCCCGTCAGCGCGACTTGGCGAACAGGCGATCCCAGAGGCCAGCCTGATCAAAGAAGGTGGTATCCACAGCGGCCCAACCACCGAAATCCTGCACCGAGAAGAACCGTTTCACCGGGGCGAAGCGGCTCTTCACCCGCTGCCAGACCTTGGGATTGGTGGGACGGAAGCCCTCTTCAGCGAAAATCTGCTGGGCCTCATCCGAGAACAGATAAGCAGCCAGGGCCTCAGCGGCCTTGCGGGTACCCTTGCGATCGACAACCCTGTCGACCACGGCGACGGGCCCCTCAATGCGGATATTGAGTTCAGGCACAACAAACGGAGCCTTGAGATCACCCGTGCGGGTGGCAAGGATTGCTTCGTTTTCGTAGTTCAGCAGCACATCACCCTGATCGCGCTTGAGGAACACATCCGAGGCCTCACGCGCATCCTTGGGAAGGTTCTCAACGTTCCGGTAGACGCCCGTCACATAAGCCTCGGCCTGTTGCTGGCTACCACCGGTCTGGGTGACTGATCCCCAAAGGCCGAGGAAGTTCCAGCGTGCGCCCCCCGAGGTCCTGGGATTCGCTGTCACCACCGTGACTCCCGGCCTGACCAGATCGCGCCAGCCGCGAATGGCCTTGGGATTACCCGGCCGGGTCAGGAAGGCCACGGCCGAATTGGTGACGATGCTGCCGCTGGGCAGCTCCTGCTCCCAACCAGGCTGAATCAGGCCGGCCTGCTCCAGCTTGAGAACATCCGCCGATAGCGCCAGGGTGGCGAGATCGGCCTCCAGGCCGTCGATGATGGCCCGCGTCTGCGTACCGGAGCCGCCGTAACTGGTACGGATCTTCAGGACCTGACCGGTCTTCGCCTTCCAGGCAGCCGCGAAACGGGGAAGGATCCGCGCGTACGCCCCCTTGGTCACGGCGTAGCTGGCAACCAGCAATTCCTGCTGCTGACTGGCGTCGCCAGGAGTGGACGGACCCTTGGGCGCCCCGCAGGCCACCAGCAGCAGCGAGCCCGCCAGGGCGAGCAGTGAGGGGCTCGCCAGCGGATGAGAGGCCGCGAAACGTCGAATGACCACGTAAACCGATCGACATCAATGGGAAAAAGGTACCACGGTTGACCGGTCGGCTTATTGAGTGTTTTACCCGCCAGCAGAAACCCCGGCAACCGCCGGGGCCTGAGCGGAGCACTGCGCCTGCAGGCTCAACGGGTCCTGGCGAAGATCTGATCCCAGATCCCGCCTTTGCCGAAGAACTTGCGATCCACACCGCTCCAGCCACCGAAATCACCCACCCTGAAGAAGCTCACGGACTGGAACTTGCCCCTGGCATAAGCCTTGCCTTCCGGGGTGGTCGGCCTGAAGCCGTTGTCGGCAAACACCTTCTGAGCAGCCGGGGAATAGAGGAATCGCACGAAGGCCTCCGCCACCTTGCGGGTGCCACGACGATCCACCACCTTGTCCACCACGGTGACGGGTTGCTCCGTGAGCACATTGGGACTGAACAGCTTGTAAGGCGTGGTCCACTCACCCTTGCGTCTCGCCAGGATCGCCTCCGATTCCCAATTGAGCAGCACGTCGCCCTGCCGGCGCTTCACAAAGGCATCGGTGGCTTCCCGGGCATCCTTGGGCAACACGTCGGCGTTCCTGTAGACACCGGTGATGAAGCTGCGGGCCTGGGCCTCACTACCACCACTGCGGGTGATCGCTCCCCAGAGGGCCAGAAAGTTCCAGCGAGCCCCGCCTGAGGTCTTGGGATTGGCCAGGACCACTTCAACATCCTTGTTATCGAGATCCTTCCAGCTGCTGATCTTCTTGGGGTTGCCAGGCCGCACGAACACCGCCACGGTCGAATGAATCGGCGTGGAGTTGTAGGGATTTTCCTGCTCCCATCCGGGCTGGATCAGACCGGCTTGCTGAATCTTGTTGATATCGGCAGCCATGGCCAGGCTGACCACATCGGCCTCCAGGCCGTCGATGACGGCCCGCGTCTGAGAGCCGGAGCCGCCGTAGCTGCCTCTGAGGGTGACGGTCTGACCGGTTTTCTTCTTCCAATCGGCCGCGAACAGCTTGAAGATCTGGTCGTAGGCCGTTTTGGTGACGGCGTAGGAGACCACGGTGAGGCTCTGAGACCTGGCTGGCTGCCGAGCCTGGGCCCAGGACGATCGATCGGGGCTCGCACTGGCGATCGCCAATGGCAGTGCCACCAGCGCAGCGAGCACCACGGAACGACGGGGGAGCGAGCAGAATCGAGTGCCAGTTTCCACGGTTTGTCGGTCGGGTACAGAGAGAAGGTATCCGCCCCTCTCCCCTCCCGGGTGTGCCC
>RFPK01000172.1 GCA_009926195.1 Synechococcaceae bacterium WB4_1_0192
GCTCACCCCCACCTCCCCCACCACCGCCTTCGGCTTCGGCGCCCACAGCGAGGATCCACTGGCGATGTACCTGGCCGATCTGCTCACCATCCCCGCCAACATGGCCGGCCTGCCGGCGATCAGTGTGCCCTGTGGCTTCGATGGCGCCGGTCTGCCGATCGGTGTGCAGCTGATCACCGGGGTGCTTCAGGAGGAGCGCCTGCTGCAGGTGGCCCACCACTACGAGCAGGCTGCTGCGGTGATGGCGCAGCGCCCCCTGGCGGCGCTGGTTCCCTGAGGCACTAGATCTGGTGGTCAACCCCTAGTCTGGGCTGATCGCCCACCAGCCGTCGCTGTCGCCCGTGGCTTTCGTCCCGCTCCACAACCACAGCGACTACAGCCTGCTGGATGGGGCCAGCCAGCTGCCGGCGATGGTCAGGCGGGCCGAGGCGCTCGGCATGCCGGCCCTGGCCCTCACGGATCACGGCGTGATGTACGGCGCGATCGAGCTGCTGAAGCTGTGCAAGGGCACGGCGGTCAAGCCGATCATCGGCAACGAGATGTATGTCATCAACGGCTCCCTGGATGACCCCAATCCCCCCAAGAAGGAGCGCCGCTATCACCTGGTGGTGCTGGCCAAGAATGCGGTGGGCTACCGCAACCTGGTCAAACTCACCAGCATCAGTCATCTGCGCGGTATGCGTGGGCGCGGCATCTTCTCACGTGCCTGTATCGACAAACCCACGCTCGAGAAGTACAGCGAAGGCCTGATCGTTGCCACTGCCTGCCTCGGCGGTGAGATCTCCCAGGCAATTTTGCGCGACCGCCCCGATGTGGCCCGGGATGTGGCCCGCTGGTATCAGGGTGTGTTCGGTGACGACTTCTACCTGGAGATCCAGGACCACGGTTCACCGGAAGATCGGATCGTCAATGTTGAGATGGTCCGTATCGCCCGTGAACTGGGCATCCAGATCGTTGCCACCAACGACGCCCACTACCTCACCAGCAACGACGCCGAAGCCCACGACGCCCTGCTCTGCATCCTCACCGGCAAGCTCGTCACCGACGAGAAGCGGCTGCGCTACACCGGTACCGAATACATCAAGGGTGAACAGGAGATGCTCGGCCTGTTCGCCGATCACCTTGAGCCTGAGGTGGTGGCCGAGGCTGTGGCCACCACCGCTCTGGTAGCCGAGAAGGTGGAGGACTACGACATCCTCGGTCGCTATCAGATGCCGCGCTTCCCGATTCCAGAGGGCCACACGCCGGTGAGCTACCTGCGCGAGGTGAGCGAGCAGGGGCTGCGGTCTCGCCTCCATCTCGGCGAGGCTGAGGTCTTCAGTCCGGAGTACGGCGAGCGCCTGAGCTTTGAGCTGCAGGTGATGGAGCAGATGGGCTTTCCCACCTACTTCCTGGTGGTGTGGGATTACATCCGCTTCGCCCGCGACAATGGCATCCCGGTGGGGCCCGGCCGTGGATCGGCTGCTGGCTCGCTGGTGGCTTATGCGCTCGGCATCACCAACATCGATCCGGTCACCAACGGGCTGTTGTTTGAGCGCTTCCTCAATCCGGAACGCAAATCAATGCCGGATATTGACACCGACTTTTGTATCGAACGCCGCAGTGAGGTGATCGACTACGTCACTCGCCGCTACGGCGAGGACAAGGTGGCGCAGATCATCACCTTCAACCGCATGACCTCCAAGGCCGTGCTCAAGGACGTGGCTCGCGTGCTCGATATCCCCTACGGCGATGCTGACCGCCTCGCCAAGCTGATTCCAGTGGTGCGCGGCAAACCTGCCAAGCTCAAGGAGATGATCGGCGATGAATCGCCCGCGCCGGAGTTTCGTGAAAAGTATCAGAGCGATCCGGTGGTCAAGCGCTGGGTGGATATGGCGATGCGCATCGAGGGTACGAACAAGACCTTCGGTGTGCATGCTGCGGGCGTCGTGATCGCAGCGGATCCCCTCGATGAGGTGGTGCCGTTGCAGCGCAACAACGATGGCCAGGTGATCACCCAGTACTTCATGGAGGATGTCGAATCCATGGGGCTGCTGAAGATGGACTTCCTTGGCCTCAAGAACCTGACCATGATCGACAAGACCATCGATCTGGTTGAGCAGAGCACCGGCGAGAAGGTGGATCCCGATGCCCTTCCCCTGGATGATCCCGGTACCTACGGCCTGCTGGCCCGCGGTGATCTTGAAGGCATCTTCCAGCTGGAATCGAGTGGCATGCGCCAGATCGTTCGTGATCTAAAGCCCTCATCGCTGGAGGATATCTCCTCGATCCTTGCGCTCTATCGTCCCGGTCCCCTTGATGCGGGCCTGATTCCCAAGTTCATCAATCGTAAGCATGGCCGCGAAGCGATTGACTTCGCCCACGCCAAGCTTGAGCCGATTCTGCAGGAAACCTACGGGATCATGGTGTATCAGGAACAGATCATGCGCATCGCCCAGGATCTGGCCGGTTACTCCCTCGGTGAGGCCGACCTGTTGCGGCGTGCCATGGGTAAGAAGAAGAAAAGTGAGATGGAGAAGCACCAGGGCATCTTCGTCAAAGGCTCAACTGAACGCGGTGTCGACCCCAGGATCGCCGAGGCGTTGTTTGAGCAGATGGTTCTGTTTGCTGAATACTGCTTCAACAAGAGCCACTCCACCGCCTATGGAGCGGTGACGTACCAGACCGCCTATCTCAAGGCCCACTACCCAGTGGCCTACATGGCCGCCCTGCTGACGGTGAATGCCGGCACCACCGACAAGGTCCAGCGTTATATCGCCAACTGCAATGCCATGGGTATTGAGGTGATGCCGCCGGATGTGAACGCCTCCGGTATCGACTTCACCCCCGTGGGCGATCGCATCCTCTTCGGCCTGTCAGCGGTGCGCAACCTTGGCGATGGTGCCATCCGCGCCCTGATCGATTCGCGCTCCAGCGATGGGCCGTTCCGTGGCCTGGCCGATCTCTGCGACCGGATTCCTGGCACCACCCTCAACCGCCGCTCGCTGGAATCGCTGATCCATTGCGGCGCCCTCGATGGTCTGGAGCCCCAGGCCAATCGCGCTCAGCTGATGGCCGATCTCGATCTGATCGTTGACTGGGCCGCCTCGCGTGCGCGTGACCGCGCCAGCGGCCAGGGCAATCTGTTTGATCTGCTCGGTGGAGCTGCTTCTTCAGGCGCCGCCGCTGATGGGGCCGCCGATCTCAGCACCGCTCCCAAGGCGGCGCCTGTGCCGGACTATCCCCCCACCGAGAAGTTGCGTCTCGAGAAGGATCTGGTGGGCTTCTATCTCTCCGATCATCCCCTCAAGCAGCTCACCCGGCCGCTGCAGCTGCTGTCGCCCCTGGCACTCGGCAACCTGGAGGAGCAGGCCGATAAGGCACGTGTCAGCGTGGTGGGCATGGTGGCTGGCCTCCGGCCGGTGACCACCCGCAAGGGCGACCGCATGGCGGTGCTGCAGCTTGAAGATCTCAGTGGCAGCTGTGAGGCGGTGGTCTTTCCCAAGACCTATGCCCGCCTGGCCGATCATCTGATGGTGGATGCGCGCCTGTTGATCTGGGCCTCGGTGGATCGCCGTGATGAGCAGGTGCAACTGATCGTGGACGACTGCCGCGTGATCGATGATCTGCGCTTTCTGATGGTGGAGCTCCAGGCGGATGAGGCCAGCGATATCGCTGTGCAGCACAAGCTGCGCGAATGTCTCAACCAGCACCGCAGTGAGCGCGAGGATGCGGGCGTGCGCGTGCCGGTGGTGGCACTGGTGCGCCACCAGGAGCAGGTCCGCTACGTGCGCCTCGGCCACCAGTTCTGTGTCAAGGACAGCGAAGCCGCCCTCAGCACCCTGCTGCGCCCCACGTTCTTGCCGATCTGCTCCAGGCCCAGGAGGGTGCCTGGGGCATCCTCCCAGCTGGCGGACAGCACGCCGTAGCTGAGCCCCAGCACCCCCAGCAGGAAAAAGCCCCCGGACGTCACCAGGGTGACGGCAGGGGGAATGTCGAGCACGGAGCGGCTCACCAGCAGATAGCTGGCCACGAAGGTGGCCATGCCCAGCACAGAGGGAACCCCAGTGGCGACGGCAATCCGTCGGGCCATGCGATTGGCCACCGCCGGGGGGATGGATTGCTGGCTCCGGCCTGCCTTGCTGCTGCCGGGCGGTTTGGCCGCCCGGGGGGTGGGGGCGATGCCGCGGTTGGGCTTGCCCGCCATCTCAGCCGCGAATGCCCAGTTTCTGGATCAGGGCGATGTAGCGCTGCTCGCTGTTGCTGCGCAGATAGCTCAGCAGACGCTTGCGGCGGCCGATCATCTTGAGCAGCCCCTGGCGGGAGGAGAAATCGTGGATGTTGTTCTGCAGGTGACCGCTCAGCTTGCTGATGCGCTCGCTCAGCATCGCCACCTGAACTTCCACGGAACCGGTGTCGGTGCCATGGGTCTGGTGGGTGTTGATCAGTTCCTGCTTCTTGATGGTGTCGAGCGACATGCGCGGCGTCGGGCCCTGACGGAGCAAACAACCAACTTACCGCCCCGTGGTCACCGGAGCCCTCAGGCGGCCTGATGGTCCGCCAGCCAGCGCAGGCTGGCCCG